>JALHLM010000621.1 GCA_022844585.1 Pirellulales bacterium
CGAGTTTCTTCTGGTTGGCAAAGATCGTTTCGCGGACCTTGTTCCAACCTTCGTCGAAGAGGTGCATCGCGCGGATCTTTTCGACCCATTCCTTGGTCGGATGATGCGGAGCGTGCGTACCGCCGGGCGTGAACTTCACGAAGAACGGCTTGCCCGGATCGATCTGGTTCAACTTATGCAGATGATCAATCGCGTCGTCGGCCATCGCGGTTGTGAGATTCCAGCCCGGCTTACCTGCGAAGGGATAAATCTGCGTTGTGTTACGGAACAGATTCGGTTCCCACTGATTGGCGTCGCCGCCGATGAACCCGTAGAAATACTCGAACCCCATCCCAGTCGGCCATTGATCGAACGGGCCGGCCTCGCTGGCGGCGAATGACGGAGTGTTGTGCGCCTTGCCGAACCAGGACGTCGCAAACCCGTTCTCCTTGAGCACGCGGCCAATCGTCACTTTGTCCCGCGTAATAATGCTGTTATAGCCGGGAAAGCCGGTGGCTTGCTCGGAGACCACGCCGAAGCCAGCCACGTGATGGTTGCGTCCGGTGAGCAGCGCGGCGCGCGTCGGCGAGCAGAGCGCGGTCGAACAGATTTGATTAAATTTCAAACCGTTCTGCGCAACGCGTTCCATCGCCGGCGTTGGGATGACGCCGCCGAACGTGCTCGGGACGCCGAAGCCCGAGTCGTCGGTCATGATCAGCAGAACGTTCGGCGCTCCTTGCGGCGGCACGATACGCGGGGCCCACCACGGCTTCGATTGCAGGGCGCCGTCCTTGATGACGCCGCCAAACTTCGGGTTCGGCGCCGGCAATTGTTTGCCGTCAATCGCCGCCGTCGCGCTCGGCGCGCCGGACTCGACATTTGGAGCCGCCGGCGCCGCGGCATAGCCCAGGGCGGCGCCAAAGATCATGACGATCGCGGCATGGATCGCGGTTGCATTGCGCATAGTCGAAGCTCGTGTCGGAAATTGAATGGTTGGTGCGTGTTCAAGTCGTTCGTAGGGGTCAACGCCAGCGAGTTAAGCCAGGCGTGGCGGCGCGCTCAGCAAGCAAGAAAAGACGCCGTAGCAAGATAGCACTTTGCCCTGCTGGTATCCAGAAAAAGCGCCGCCAAATGGCGATTTTCGCCTACTTATTGGCCAATTTCCATGAGTTACACGCGTTTTGAACCCATTCGGAATGGGTACGCGTCGCACATCGCATGCTAGACTTGGCGCAAGCCATGCTGCGCGCGAATGGAATAGCCACTTGCTATCCGGGGGTCGTGCGGCGAATTACAATGCAGCCGGCTCGTACGCGGGTGACATCCCGGCGAGACGGCATACTCGGTTTTCAATCCAGCGGAGCTTCATATGTACACTCTCCGATCCATCACGAGCGCGCTGATGCTCGGTCTCGTGCTCCAGGTGCTGACAGCGACTAGCTTCGCGCAAGCGCCGGCTCCCGCTGCCTTGGCGAGTCCCGTCGACGAACTGGATTGGCTCGTCGGCGACTGGTCCGCCGAAGCTGATGGCACCCAGGTGCGTTCCGTCTGCGCGTGGGACGCCGGCAAGCGATTTCTGATCCGCCACGTCTACGTCACGCACGACGGCAGCACGTTGCACAGCGTTGGACAACGATTCGGCTACGACGCCGCGGCGAAAGTCGTGAAGGTCTGGTCGTTCGACTCGGACGGCAGCCACGCGGAAGGCACGATCACTGCGGACGGCAAGAACTGGGTCTTCGACACGACTGGCGCCGCGAAGAGCGGCGAACAATGGAAATCGCAGAACACGTATAGTTACATCAGCCCGCAAGGCTTCACGCTCACTTCGGCTTCCTCCGCGAATGGCAGCGCGGCCAAGACGTCGGTCCTGAAATTCGCCCCCAGTGTCGCCGCCGCTTCGGCCGCGTCGCTTGAGGAAAACGCCGAGGTCTCGTCGGATCCCGCGAAGCAGGCCATTCTCAGCAGCAAGGAATGGCGCGAAGTCCGCCGGTCGCTCCATGAATGGCTGTCGGTGCAGAAGATCTATAGCCCCGCCGAAATCACCAAGATCAAAGCCCAAGTCGATACGCAAATCGCGAATATGACCGCGCAGGAACTGCAGGATTTTCTCGACGACATGCGCGACAAGGTCGCCATCTTGCTGTCGAAGGAAGGCGAAGACGCCCGCACCTGGCTGGCGCAGTACGTGGCCGTGCGCGTGGTGAGTAAGGATCAATGGGACAAAATGCGCCCCGACGTCGTTCACATGACCGCGCAGCAAATGAAGGAAAGGCTCGAACAACTCAACCAGCAGCAAGCCGCCGCGGCCGAGCAATCCAAGGCGGCCGCACAAGGGCGCGACCTTCAAGTTCAGTCCATTAGGCAGGAAGTCCAGTACCAGCGCCAAGCCCACGAGAACTCGCTCGATCGCACGTATTACGACAACTATGGCTCGTACCGCTGGTAGCCACGGCGATCAGTGTTTGAGAGCCGACGGGCCGAGTTCACCTACCATCAGCGTGGATCATGTGGCGCCCCATACCGCTTGCTGCGGCCACAGCCGTTATCGTTCCCTACGCTCAGCAGCGAGAAGGGCTGGCGCAGATACCAGCGCTAGCTAAGCACGAGCGCGGCTGGAGGGCGATATGGCGAATTCCGTCGGCAACTCCGTGAGCGTCGAAAGGGCCTTTGGTCTACCTGACCCGCAAAAAGCTTAGTGCGGAGCGCCACCGCCGGCTCGTCCGCCAGTGACACTCATCGCTTCGTTGATTCTGCCGGGGCACGTAGTTCTCGTCGCTTGCTTGTTACTGATAACCTTCGACGTACCGGACCATAGCAATGTTGGGCTCGCTCAAGCAACCGGATCCATGTCCGCAAACATGGCGCCGCAGATGAGCGTTGCCAAGCACTAGCGCGGCTGACTTCTCTTTATTCAATAGTCGTTGGCGCGAACGACCCGACCGACGCGTACGAATTTCGCTGGGAAGCAAGGAGTGCGGACAGAGTTGTCAGCGAAATCGTCGCACGTCGGCCGGGATAGTTCGAGTCAACCTCGCAGACTACTAGCCGGCTTTCGCCTGCTCCTTGTCGTACTTGGTCTCGATGTTACCTTCCTTGGCACCCGTGTCCTTGTTGATGACCACGTAGCACCAGGTGGCCTTCGTGAAGTTGATCGTCAACTGTTC
>JALHLM010000622.1 GCA_022844585.1 Pirellulales bacterium
TGATCAATTGTTTGCCGGGCTCGTCGGCGGGATGCGCCTTGCCGGCGAAAACGATCTGAATCGGGCGTTCGGCGTGGTTGATCATCGCCACGAAGCGATCGAACTGGCTCAGAATCAAGTCGGCGCGCTTGTAGGTGGCAAAGCGCCGGGCGAAGCCGATCGTGAGGATGTTCGGTACCAGGATGTTGCGCGCCGCCTCGACGACTTCGTCGTTCTCACCGCGGCGCCGGCATTGCCGGCTGACCCGGCGACGCACGAACGCCAGCAGCAAGTTTTTGAGGGCGTAGTGCGTTTCCCAGAGTTCGCCAGCGTCGACGCCGTGGATGTGGCGCCAGGTGTCTGGCTCGCCCATTTTGTCGAGCCAATCGACCGGGAAATTACGATCGTAAAGCTGCTGCATCTGCCAGGCGAGCCAGCTCTGAACGTGCACGCCGTTGGTGATGTGGCCGATGGGGATTTCTTCCTCGACGCGCCACGGCCACAGATTGGCCCACATCCGGCGGCTAACATGCCCGTGCAGATTGCTCACGGCGTTCGCACGTCGCGAGAGTTTGAGCGCCAGGACCGTCATGCAGAACGATTCGTGCTGGTTCGGCGGATCGACGCGTCCGAGGCCCATCAATTGGTCGAACGACACCCCGAGCTTGTCGCGAAGCGGGCCCAAGTGCTCTTCGATCAACGCGCCGTCGAAGCGATCGTGACCGGCCGGGACCGGCGTGTGCGTGGTGAACATCGTGCGCTGAGCGACTTCGCGGAGGGCCTCGTCGAACGAGAGCCCGTCGAATTCCATCCGCTCGCGAATGCCTTCCAGCGGTGCGAAGGCGCTGTGGCCTTCATTCAAGTGGTAAGCGCCGGGTACGATGCCCAGTGCTCGCAAGGCGCGGACACCGCCAACGCCGAGCACGAGCTCCTGGCGAATCCGCGTGCGGAAGTCGCCGCCGTAGAGCCGGCTGGTCAGTTCGCGGTCCTCGGGTCGGTTTCCTTCCACGTCGCAGTCGAGCAGATACAACTTCACGCGGCCGACTCGCATCAGCCACACCTTGCAGAGCAAGTTGCCGGTGCGGGTTTCGATTTCAACCGAGACCGGCTTGCCGTCGGGGCCGACCGCCGGCTCCATCGGCACGTTTTCGACAAGGGTTTGCAGGTATTCTTCGCGTTGATACCCGTCGACGTCGAGCTGCTGTTTGAAATAGCCCTGGTCGTAGAACAGACCGATCGCCACGAGCGGCACGCCGAGGTCGCTGGCGCTCTTGATGTGATCACCCGAAAGCACGCCGAGGCCGCCGGAGTAAATGGGCACCGATTCATGGATGCCGAACTCCGCCGAAAAATACGCCACAGGGCGCGAGCCGAGCACGCCGCCGTGCGTGTTGCCCCACGTGCTGCCGGAGGCCAGGTATTCTTTCAGCCGGCGATACGCGTAGTTCACGCGGGTGTAAAGGACCATCTCACTGGCGCGGGCTTCCAGTCGCTCCGGCGTGAACTCCGCCAAGAGGGCGATGGGATTGTGATCGAGCTGCCGCCAGCGGATCGGGTCCAGGTCGCGAAACAAATTCACGACGTCCGGGTGCCAACTCCACCACAGGTTGTGCGCCAGCGTGGTGCACTTCTCGTAAAGCGTCTGGGCCGTAACCCCGGTGACAATCGCCGCGTGTGATGTTTTTGGTGACATGGTCGTAGTCTGGCCCATCCTTCGATCCCTTCGTGGCAGGGGAGCCTCTGGCGTAGTGGTGGGATTATAACCCTTCGCGAGCGCGCGCCGTAGCGCTTCCAAGAGCGGCCCACCCGGCTGGGGATGCCCAGCGGCAGGGGCTCGAAAGACGTTCAGCGGCGTCTCGCGGGGAGAGTTAGGAAACGGTGCCGGCCGCCGCCACAACCCGCTGGGCGGGTTCCGTCTATCCGACACTGTTTCCACCCGTATACACTAGGCTACGTTTCGCCACAAGGCGCTCCAGGAGCGACGACAAAACGCCACCTTCGATGCCGAACCTCCCCACAATCGTTACTCCGTTCGATTCCGCGCTCGACGAACTGTGCCAAGAACTCGCCGCCGCGGCCGCTGAAACCGATCTGGAAAACCGCTGGCCGGCGCGCCAATTGGAGTTGTGCGGATCGTATGGCGTGTATCGCTGGTTCGTGAAAACCAGCGACGGCGGGCTCGAATGGAGCGACGGCGACATCGCTCGCGGCTACCTGCGACTCGCCGAGGCTTGCCTGACGACGAGCTTCATCATTACGCAGCGCACCGGCGCGCTGCAGCGTTTCGCGGGCATGGCCAGCGAGGCGATCAAGGCGGCGTATCTGCCGGATCTGCTTTCCGGAGGAATGTTTGCGACGATCGGCATCTCGCACCTGACGACCAGCCGTCGGCATTTGAAGGCGCCGGCACTCAGCGCCAAGCTGACACCTGACGCGGTGCTGTTGAGCGGCTATAGCCCCTGGGTTACCGGGGCCGCTTATGCGCAGCTCGTGGTCCTCGGCGCGGTCACCGAGGACGGCCAGCAGGTGTTGGTCGCCGTGCCGACCGATTTAGCGGGCGTGCGTGCAGCAGAGCCCTCGAAGTTGATCGCCCTCTCCGGCAGCTATACCGGGGCGCTGGAATGCCATGAAGTCTCCATTCCGCGGGAATATCTACTCGCCGGGCCGGCCGAAAATGTGATGGCGCAACGCACTGGCGGCAACACGGGCGGATTGCAAACCTCGGCCTTGGCGATTGGTCTGTCGCGCGCCGCTGTACGCTACCTGCAGCAGGAAGCGAAAGCTCGCCCAGAGTTAATCGACGCCGCCGCGTCGCTCGTGAATGAACTCGATGCGTTGGAAGTGGATTTGCTCGCCCGCGCCGAAGGGCAACAAGATTGCACGCTGGAAGAATTGCGCGCCCGGGCGAACAGCGTCGTCCTGCGGACAACGCAATCCGCGCTGGCGGCCGCCAAAGGCGCCGGCTTCGTCGCCGGCCACCCCGTCGGCCGCTGGTGCCGCGAAGCGCTATTCTTCCTGGTCTGGAGCTGCCCGCAGCCGGTCGTTAATGCGGCGCTTTGCGAACTCGCCGGGTTGAGCGAGTGAGCCAATAGCGTCGATGAGTGTTTGTCACTTCGCGATTTCGTACTTTCGCGTTTTCGCGATTCAATCCAGACGCGATATCACC
>JALHLM010000623.1:0-2372 GCA_022844585.1 Pirellulales bacterium
GATAAAACTCCCTTACGCGGGCGATAGCGCCGGCGCTCACGCAGGAATGAACGGTCCCTTCAGGACCGAACTCTCGTTCGTACCGTTACCCAGGGCTACGCTGCGCCGAGTACGGCTGCGCTCGCCCTTGTATGGTGCAATTTGTCGCCCGGTGGGTTCGGTCATGGCAGACTGAGTCGCCGTGGAAGTCGTGAGGAGATCCTGGCTTTCGCCCTCAGGCTTTGACCTGCTCAGCCCAGATTGATCCCTCCGATCTTTGACGTACTGCTGGTTACTTCTTGCGGCTCGACCGCTGATCACAAGGATGCCGCGTCAAAGAATCTCGGAGGACTTCACGACTCGGTGGAAATTGATTCCTCGGCAAACGAGCGGAGTACCATGAATGAGCGCCACATTGAGTTGTCCGACGGTCATCGGAGTGGGCATCGACACCGCCCGCTACGGTCATCGCATCACGTTCTTGCGTGAAGATCGTCAGCCGGCGGCCAAGCCGTTGGAAATCCTCGAATCGCGCACCGGCTACGAACAGTTGGAGAAAGCCTTCGGGGAGTTGCACGAGCGGCATGGCGAAGTGCACTTTCGCATACACGTCGACGCCGCGGGTCAGTATGCGGACAACCTGCTGGCCTTTCTGCGCACGTTGCCCTGGCCCACGACGATCTCGGTGGGCGAGCCGCTGCGCAACAAGCGTTATCGCGAAGTCCATTTCCCCAAGCGTAAGAATGATGACGCCGACAGCCAGGCCTGCGCGCGATTCGCCGTGGTCGAGCAGCCCGCGGCGACGCCGGCTCCGCTGCCACTGATGGCGGCGCTGGCGGAAGTCGCCAGCCGGCTGGAGTTTCAAACCAAGCAGACCACCCGGCGGACGAATCGGCTGCATCAGCTCTTGGCGAGTGTGTTCCCCGAGTTGACGACCGTCGTGCCGTTGCTGACTTCGCAGTGGGTTTTAGAACTGTTGGAGAAGTACCCTTCGGCGCAGCGCATCGCGCGGGCGCAGGTGGCTTCGCTGACGGCGATTCCCCACCTCACTGCGGGCAAGGCCACGCGACTGCAAGCGGCCGCCCAAACGTCGGTCGGCTGCCAACAGGGAGGCCTGATCGAGGAACTGCTGCGCGAGTCGGTGCGCGACCTGCGGCAATCGCTGGCGGGCGAAATGCGGCTGAAAAAGCTGCTCACCAAGGCTTTTGACGAGTTGCCCGACCAACGGATCAAGCAGCTCGTCACCATTCCCGGCATCGGGCGGCGCACGGCGGCCGTGCTGGTGGCCAAGATGGGCGAAGTCGAACGCTTCGCCACTCCGGCGAAACTGGTCAACTACTTCGGCGTCTTCCCGGAAGAGTTTGCCTCGGGCGTCGATCGACAAGGTCAGCCACTGCCGACCGCCAAGCGCATGTCGCGCAAAGGGAACGACCTGGTTCGCAGGCATCTCTGGATGGCCGCGCAGGTGGCGATCAAGGTCAATCGCCAGGTGCGTGAACTCTACACGCGATTGCGTGCGCGCGGACGCCGGGGCGACGTCGCGCTAGGGCATTGCATGCGGAAACTTCTGCATCAGGTGTTTGGCGTCTGGACCAGCGGGCGACCGTACGACGAGCAGCACGAATCGGCACGAGTTGGCGGTGCGCCTACGGCTCAACCTGAGCAGCCCTCGCCAGATGACACGCCGCTGGCGGTGACGACGGTCCCCGCGGCGCCTGCTCCAATGAAAAAGGCCGCGGGCCACAAAACGGGGAATGCCCCGCACAGGAAAGTGGTCACCGCGACCGCTCCTATTCTGACCGCGCCGCCGGCCGATGAGCAAGCCGCGAACATCGATTTCGCTTTCGTGCGCAGCCAGGTGACGATGGAGCAGGTGCTGCGGCACCTCGGCTACTTTGACCGCCTCCGTGGCCAGGTGCAACGCCGCGGGTCGTGTCCCGTCCATGCCAGCAAACGAGATCGGGGACGCACCTTCTCCGTGCACTTGGGCAAAAACGTCTTCCAGTGCTTTCATCCGCCTTGTGGCGCCGCCGGCAACGCGCTTGACCTGTGGGCGGCGGTTCACCACCTCACGCCTGTCGAGGCCGCCCGCTCCTTGGCACAAACCTTTGGCTTGCGCCTGCGCCCGAACTAGGTTCAATAGAGAAGAGGAAACCGTCCTCGCCCGCCGTCATCACCGCCGACGGCCCTTGAAATTCATCGTTACATCTGGGCTGGTTGAACCGACCTTTCAGGTCGGAATTCATCGTGTCGTGGTGCCGCGGTGGTAATGCCCAGCCGCTCAGAACTGAAAACCACAATTCAGGTAGCAGCCCATGAGCGTGAAGTTGCTCGGCGTGTGCCGCATGCTGCTGGTCGACAGCGAGCCGATATCAAGCGGCAGCACATTGGTG
>JALHLM010000623.1:2382-3139 GCA_022844585.1 Pirellulales bacterium
GTCTCGTAAGTCGAAAACGGATTGATGAACAGCGCCGCGCGGAAGCCCGATTCGATGCGGAGGATGGAACCGCTGCCCATCGTCCACGCGTAACCCAGACCGAGCTTGGCATCGGTGGCATACACGACCTGCGACACGCCCCGACTGGTAATCGCCTCGCGATCGACGGCGTTATCGAACACTCCCTCGAACGAGTATTGGGCGGGCTGCATCCAACCGCCGTACAGCGCGCCGCTCAATTGTCCCACGCAGTTGAATCCCCAAGGCAGGTCGCACGTCGACGCCAGGCCGAGGCGCGGACCAATGCCGGAGTAAGACGACGTGTTGTTCAGCGAGACATACTGCAGCGTCGGATCCGGGATGGCGATAACCGGCGGCACAGGGTTGATGTTCGGGTCGTTGAAGAATTTCGAGATCAGTTGCTCTCGCAGCCTGACGAAGCTCACGCCCGCCAGCAGCCGCACCTGCGTGCGCCTGCCGAGGTTGACCCACTGGCCGGCGTCGAGATTCACCTGATCGTAGTCGAAGGCGACGCGCCCCTCGGCCGCTTTGAGGTGGAACACGCCGACCTCATTGGCCCCTTCGGACATCGACGGCCCGGTCTGGTTGAACGGTGAGATCCATTGCGTCGCCCGGTCGGCGACTGCCACGTAGGCCGTATCTCCGGTGCGCAAGCGATCCCAATTCACCAGCAGGTCGTTGCCCGAGCCGGCGAATGCGTATCGCGCGCCGACCGTGAAGCCAGGCTGCAATTGCG
>JALHLM010000624.1 GCA_022844585.1 Pirellulales bacterium
CGCAACGCAGGGCGTCGCTGAACGAGTCGAAGCCCAAGGGCATGACCATGAATTCCTGCACGTCGACGGCGTTGTCGGCATGCGCGCCGCCGTTGATGATGTTCATCATCGGCGCCGGCAGCAACTTCGCGCCCGGCCCGCCGAGGTATCGGAACAGCGGCAACTGGCAATACGCCGCCGCGGCGTGGGCAACGGCCAGAGAGACGCCGAGGATGGCGTTCGCGCCAACGTTCTTCTTGTTCTCCGTGCCGTCCAGTTCGATCATCGTACGATCGATGACGACCTGCTCCAGCGCGTCCATGCCGATCAACTCTTCGGCCAGCTTCTCGTTGATATTCGTGACCGCCTTGGTCACGCCCTTGCCGAGAAATTGGCTCTTGTCGCCATCGCGCAGTTCCCAGGCTTCGTGGATGCCCGTGCTGGCGCCGCTGGGGACCGCCGCGCGGCCGAACGAACCGTCGGCCAGCCGGACATCGACCTCGATAGTCGGATTGCCGCGACTATCCATAATCTGCCGGCCGTGAATATCGACAATTGTGGAGCTCATGGAAAATCCTTCGGGTAGTTTGAAGTTTTCAGTGTTCAGTTTTCAGTATGTTTTGGGCGCCGAGTACTGTTGTGGCACGGTCTCCCGACTATGCCACGGCGGGCATGTTATCGTCGGAAATTGGAGACCTACGGTCGGCCAGGCGGCACGGTCGGGAGACCGTGCCACAACGTCGAAATCCGTCCTCCCCAAATCCCGTCCCTCTCTCCTCCCCCTCCGCGTCTCAGCGCCTCAGCGGTTCAAATCGAATGCAGCCGCTCGGCCTCCCCCCTCCGTGTACTCCATGCCTCCGTGGTGAAAAACCGGAAACACGCCGCCATTGTGCAAAAACCGTTTCCCGCTGGCTATGGGTGGCGCGCGGCCGGGGGCTATAATCGGAGAGTTTACGGTCGCTAAGGTTAGCCACATTCACGGGATTAAACGCGATGTCCCAGAAGACCTTTCTCACCTCGCTCAGTGAGCTATCTCCCGGCCAAGAAGCCGACTTTTTCGCCCTGCTGGCCGCCAAGGAAGAACTGACGACGCGGGATCAAAAGCCGTATTTCAAAGTCACGTTTCGCGATGCACTGCGTCAGGTCTCGTTTCCGATCTGGGCCGACTCCCCGTTGGCGGCCGAGTGCAAGGAGCAATGGAACGCCGGCGATTGCTATAAGCTCCGTGCCCTCTACCGCGAGACGACGTACGGCCCGCAATTGGAAATTCGCAAGATTCGGCCGGTGACCGAGTCGGACGCCGCGGAAGGGTTCGACGCCATGGCGTTCCTCCCGCAATCGCGCCACGCGCCGGGGCCGATGTTCGACGAGCTGCGCGGCATTGCGGCGGAACACATTGAAGAGCCGGAGCTGCGCCAACTAGTGCTCGATCTGCTCGACAACAACAAGGCGGAATTGTTGAAACTCCCGGCGGCCACGCGGAATCACCACGCCTTTGTCGGCGGCTGGCTGGAGCATGTGCTCGGCGTAACCCATAACGCCCTCTGGCTCGCGGGGCGGTATCAGTTGATGTACCCGGATTTGAAACCGCCGCTGAGCAAAGACCTCGTCGTGGCCGGGGCGATCCTGCACGACATCGGCAAGCTGCGCGAGATCGCCTGGCACTCCACCGGCGCGGAGTACACGGCCTCCGGCAACCTGATCGGCCACATGCTGCAAGGCCGCGACATCGTGCTCGAAGCCGCGGCCGGGCGCAAACTGCCGGGCGACACGTTGCTCCGCCTGGAGCACATCGTGATCTCGCACCAGCGCCTGCCCGAATGGGGCGCGCCGAAACAGCCGATGACGCCCGAGGCCCTGCTGGTCCACTACGCCGACGACATCGACGCCAAATTCCAAATGATGTACGCCGCCCTCCGCGACGACACGGGACCAGGGCCGATGACGTCGAATCGGAATACGCTTTATCAAAAAGTCTATCGGGGGGAATGAGGATTTCTTCGTGAAGTATCATCGGGAGACGTGTCGCTTGCTGGATATCGCTCCTGGCATTTCGTCTGAAAATGTCGCGGAGATTCAGCGACGAGAAGCGGCGATTGGCATTTCGATTCCTGAGTCTCTGAAGGAGTGGTACGGAATCGAGAACTCCGTGCAGATTCTGCAGCAGTACAGCAATTGCGATGTGCTGGTGCCATTGGAGCGGATTGGCGAGCCTGTTGAACACTGGTATGGCGCATCGCATCGCGACTTTGTCCAGCAAGGCTTGCTCTGGATCTCGCGTGAGAGTCAGGGTGTAGCGAACTGGGCAGTAGAACTTGATGGCACGCAGGATCCACCGGTCTTGGTTGAGGTGGACTCAGCACCCAATGAAATCTGGGAATTGCACGCGCGGACCTTCAGCGATTTCGTGTTAAGTCGGGTGTGGGACTTTACACCAGCAATCGCTGGCGTGGCGGCGAACGACGTTTCGCTGGGCGACGCGGTAGTCGTCGCGTTACAGCTTAGGTATAAGCAGGCAGTTGAAACTTTTGGCTGGCCTGGAAATCGGCAACTTCGCTTTGAGAACGAGCTTGGCCGGATCCTGATTTGGCAAGGTCCAGATGGTGCTGACTTGCATTTGCGGGCTGGCAATGCCGAGTCCCTTGGCCACCTTGTGCGGGATGTGCTTGCTGTTACAGGGGTAAAGATTGACTTTTACCCTGTGACCCAGGTAGGTGAATCTGTGCTCTGCGAATTGCAAAAGCGAACGCAATAGAATTCGCCTCTTGTCGGTCCTCTAAGAATCAATCTGAGCTAACTGCCCGAAACATGCAGCTCCTACGCAGTCTCGAAAACCTGCCGCCGGATTGCCGGGGCGGGGCCGTGGCCATTGGGAACTTCGATGGCGTCCATCGAGGGCATGCGCGGATTATCGAGCGGTTGTTGGCGAATGCCAGAGCGGTCGGCGGGCCGGCCGTGGTGTTCACGTTTGACCCGCATCCGGCGATGGTCCTCCGGCCGGAGGCGGCGCCGCAACCGCTAACGTGGATCGACCGCAAGGCCGAGTTGCTGGCCGCTCTGGGTGTCGACGCGATGATCGCCTTTCCCACGGACGAGGCGCTCTTGGCGCTGCAGGCCGAGGAGTTCTTCGAACGCATCGTGCGGGAAAAGCTCCAGGCCC
>JALHLM010000625.1:0-851 GCA_022844585.1 Pirellulales bacterium
CATGCGGCGATTTGACCTGCGCGCTCCGGGCGCTGACGCTTCCGGCTCTTTGTTTGCTGCTGCGCAATGCTATCGCGCGGCACTACAATCGGCCGCATGGATTCGTTCACCAACGCCGGCGCGCCGCTCGATGACCGACCCTGGTACGTCCGGGCGACGATTCCACGCGATCCGGTGCAACGCCTGTGGTTCGCGCTGTTTCTCGTCTGCTTCTGTGTAAGTTGCGTCAATCCGCCGTACTTACAGTTCATGTTGATGCAGCATGCGCCGACGTTGCCGGCTGCGTTCTTGTTGTGTTGGCTGGCGAATCGCTTCGAGATCAGCCGGTTGAGCTTTGCTTCGATTCTGCTGTTTCTCGCTCTCCACACGCTGGGGGCCCGCTATCTCTATTCCTACACCCCCTACGACGATTGGGCGCGACAACTATTCGGCGTGACGATCAGCGAGTCGTTCGGCTTCGAGCGCAACCACTTCGACCGGCTGGTCCATTTTTCATACGGACTGCTGTTGGCGATACCCATCCAGGAATTCGAGCGCCGGCATCTGGGGCTGTCACTGGCGCTGTCGTCAGTACTGGCCGTCGAATGCATTCTGGCGACCAGCGCGTTGTATGAGATCATCGAATGGCTTGTCGCCGTGGTGTTCACGCCGGAATGGGCCGATCAATTCCTCGGCATGCAGGGCGATATCTTCGACGGGCAGAAAGACATGGCGCTCGCCACGGCCGGGGCGATGATTTCGATCGGCGTGATGGCGGCGATGCACTTCAGCCGCACTTCGAGCCGGAAGCGTCAGCGCCCGGAGTGAGTACCAAAAGATGTCGAAGCATAATTACAACCCGCGCGTGAGTT
>JALHLM010000625.1:861-3135 GCA_022844585.1 Pirellulales bacterium
GTTTCCGGCTCCATTGCGGATTTTGAAGGCGTAGGCGAAAAAGTTCCGCCGGTAGAGTTCACCGTCAAACGTACAGCCGGCGGGTGGAAGATCGTTGACGCGAAGGTCGCGAAGCAAGACCCGTAGTCGCATAGTCGCCCACTGTATTCAGCTGGAGATGGCGATGTTATAGTAACCAACAGTCGCACCGTTCGTGTCGCGACACACGTTTCCCTTCAACCATGCGAAGGGTGATCCCATGCTGCAAGCTGTCGTGGATCGCTGGTGGGTGTTGCTGGTGCGCGGCATCTGCGCAGTGCTGATCGGAATCGGCGCCCTCGCCTGGCCGCAAGTGACGCTGTGGATTTTGATCATGCTGTTCGGCGCGTTCACGCTCGCCGACGGCGTGGGCGCCGTCATGTTGGGCGTGGCCGCCAAGCGCGAGGGGCGCATCTGGTGGGAGATGATCGCCTTGGGAGCGCTCGCCATCCTGGCAGGAATTGCCGCCGCGGCCTGTCCCGGCGTGACCTTAATGATCTTTGTGACGATCGCCGGCGTGTCGGCGATCGTGCGCGGCGTGTTCGAGATCCTCGCCGCCATTCAACTGCGCAAGGTGATCGAAGGCGAATGGCTGCTGGCGCTCTCGGGCCTGGCCTCGATTGGTTTCGGCATCCTGCTGCTGGCGTACCCGGTCGCTGGCGCCGTGGCGTTCGCGTATTTCATCGGCGCCTACATGATCACCGTGGGGATCATGGCCATCGTTCTGTCGTTGCGAGTGCGGAGCCTCAAATCGCGGGCGAACGTGGCGCTGCCGCCGTGACATGGTTCACGCCACCGCGTAGCGCAGCGGCGGGTTGTCTTCGCGTTCGACTTCGTCCAGATTCGTGACTTCCAACCGGCCGTGCTGGTAGAGATATTCCACGTGCGCGCCGGCTTCTTCGAGCGCCAGCAGCACGTCGAAACCCTGCACTCTCGGATACATCGTGTGCGTGATCTCTTGCACGGTCGGCGGCGCGGGGGCGTCGCGGATGATGGTGGAGACGCGTTCGAGCTTGCGCTCGTGCCCAGCACGGATTGCTTCGATCCGGCGGTAGACGTCGCGCGTCGGTCCTTCGTGGCCGCCGAGGGCGAGATCGAACCCGCCGATCCGGGCGACCTTGTCGAGCGATTCCAGGTAGTGGGCCAGGCCCGTGAAGGCGGTGATGCTTTCCGGCGATTGGTGCGGGCTGATGCCGGGCAGGATGTGATCGGTGCTGAGCAGGATATCGCCCACGCCAATGCACAGTTGTCCGGAGCAATGGCCGGGCGTGTGGATGTAGCGAAGTCCGTCCAATTCGTCGCCGTCGCGAAGTTCCCGTTCGACCGTGACGCTGCGGACATGCTTCTTCGAGAACTGATAAGTGCCGATCAGCACTTCCTGCATTTCGGCCGATACGCCCGCCTGCTGCAGGTAGAACCGCACGTTCTTCGTGGCGACAATCAGCCGCTCCTCGTAGTGCGTCAACACGCGGCGATCGAGCGGATGGACGGCGACCTCGGCCTGCACGTGTTCCAGCACGTGCGATAGCCCGCCAAAGTGATCGATGTGCCCGTGGCTGATCACGATTCGCGCTAAATCCGCGAGTCGAAACGGCTCGTTGAACTCGGTGTGGACGGCCTCGAGGCCGGCCAGCAGTTGCTTGTTCGACGCGCCGTAGCCGCTGCCGGTGTCGACGAGCGTCGGCGGCAGATCCCCCAACAACAGGTGGCAGTAAACGATGAAGTTGGGGAAGGCCTCGCAGGGAATCCGGTAGATGCGCACCCCGGTGCTGGAAAGGAACATTTCGACGGGGGGCAGGTCGGCCATGCGGGTAGCTGGAGGGGGAGTTCGAAGTTTTCAGTGTTCAGTGTTCAGTTTTCAGTGGGGGACTTGAGCGCCGAGTTTGTCGCAACTCCCTTCCCGCCGTTGCTGGGGACTCTCGCGAATTCTACACCGCTTCCCCAGGGGTGGCAGGCGCTATAATCCCACCGGGCGTTAAAAACGCGCACGCAACGGGTACACGTGGCGTGTTTGCGGCGGTGCAGGTCACGGAAGGCGGGCAAATTGGTGGGAATTTCCGGCCGCGCGCGTTAATCTGGAACTTTGACGGCGTCCCCTCGGTCCAACTGCCGAGCGCCGGCGGTTGGTCGGTTGAGTCAGGTCCTTTCGCAACAGAAACGGTCACTCGCATGTCCTGGCGGAAGACGCGGAATCGGATGGGGAACGCCTGGCGGCCACGGGTCGAGTCGGCGCTGCATAGTGGTGCTGGAATCGAG
>JALHLM010000626.1 GCA_022844585.1 Pirellulales bacterium
AAAAATTCTGGGACCAGGGAGCCGAGCCCCTGCTCCAACTGGTCGCCGACCACCTCGGCCCACCCCAACCGCGTGAACAATTCTGGCAAACCCGCCCCGCCAAACTCTCCAGCCAACGCCACTACCACCAAGCCGCCTAGCCCCAACCACGACAAACCCCGGGATGCACCCGGTGGGCGGTGAGCATTTCACTTTGCAGGTGCTCCGGCCGTTGGCCGAGTCGCGTTGGGGTTCGGCCGCGTTTCCTACCCCTGGTCCGCTGCCGGCCTCGTCCGGACAATGGGGAGGTTTACCGAAACCGGCTGGATTTTCATGCAGACTCATTCGACGACGATTCTCACGGTACGGCATCGCGGGGCGGTGGCGATAGGCGGCGACGGGCAGGTCACGCTTGGCAACACGATCATGAAGGCCGATGCGAATAAGATTCGCCGCTTGCACGATCAGAAGGTGATCACCGGGTTCGCCGGATCAAGCGCCGACGCGTTCGCACTGTTGGAACGATTCGAGGCCAAGTTGAAGGACTATCCGGGCAACGTGCCGCGGGCAGCGACGGAGTTGGCTAAGGACTGGCGGACCGACCGGGCGTTGCGGCGGCTCGAAGCGTTGCTAGCCGTGGTGGACGAGAAGCACACCTTGCTGGTGACCGGCAACGGCGACGTGATTCAACCGACCGACGGCGTGTTGGGGATCGGGTCCGGGGGCAACTTTGCCGTGGCGGCGGCGAGGGCGCTGTTGGCACATGCGGATCTTTCCGCGTCGGAGATCGTGCGGAAATCGTTGGAGATCGCGGCGGGGATCGATATCTACACGAACTTGAATATCGCGGTGGAGGAAATGCCGTGCGCGAAATGACGCCGCGCGAAATAGTCGCGGAACTGGATCGCCATATCGTCGGGCAGCGCGACGCCAAGCGGGCCGTGGCGATCGCCATTCGAAATCGTTGGCGGCGGCAACAGTTACCGGAAGAACTGCGCGCCGAAGTCGCGCCGAAGAACATTCTGATGATCGGTCCCACGGGCGTGGGGAAGACGGAGATCGCGCGGCGGCTGGCGAAGATGACCGGCGCGCCGTTCGTCAAAGTGGAGGCGACCAAGTACACCGAAGTCGGCTATTACGGGCGCGACGTGGAGAGCATGGTGCGCGAACTGGTCGAGAACGCCATCGGCCTGGTGCGGGAGATCGAACGGGCCGAAGTGCAGGAAGCCGCGCACGCCCGGGCGGAGGAGAGGTTGCTGGATTTATTGTCTCCGGCGACGCCGCGCACGGCGGATCCGGAAGAGGAAGGGGATGTTGCCGAACGACGGAAACGCAATCGCGACAAGCTGCGCGCGATGTTACGTGCTGGAGAGTTGGGCGATCGCAAAGTAGAACTCACGGTCGAGCACCGCGTCGCGCCGTTGTTCCTGACCGGGAACGCGATCGAACACAACGACATCGATTTGCAGGGGATGTTCGAGAAAATCATCCCGAAGCAATCGCATCGCCGCGAGCTCACGGTGCCGGAAGCGCAGAAGGTGCTGTTCGAACAGGAATGCGACGCGCTGATTAACGAGGAAAAGGTCAACGCGCGGGCGATCGAACTGGCCGAGAACCTGGGCATGATCTTCGTCGATGAGATCGACAAGGTCGTGGCCAGCGAAGGGGGACGCGGAGCGGACGTTTCACGGCAAGGCGTGCAGCGCGATTTGCTGCCTATCGTGGAAGGGACCACGGTGCAAACGAAGTACGGCTACGTGAAGACCGATCACGTGCTATTCATCGCCGCGGGGGCGTTTCATCGGGCCAAGCCGAGCGAGTTGATGCCGGAATTGCAGGGGCGATTTCCGATTCGTGTGGAACTACAGGATCTCACGCAGCAGGATTTCGTGCGGATCCTCAAAGAGCCGAAGAACGCACTCACGAAGCAATATGCAGCGCTCTTGGAAGCGGAGCAGGTGCATTTGGAATTTCGCGAAGACGCGATCGAGGCGTTGGCGGAATATGCGTTCCGCGTGAATCAAACCACGCAGAACATCGGCGCGCGGCGCTTGTACACGATCATGGAGCGGTTGCTCGAAGAACTGAGCTTCGACGCTCCGGCGCGAAAAGGATCGAGCCAAACGATCGACGCGGAGTACGTCAAGTCGCGTTTGGAAGCGGTGACGCAGGATGAGGACTTGAGCAAGTTCATCCTCTAAATCTATTTGTAGCCGCCAATTGCAACTTCAGTTGTGAAGGACATGAACAAGCAGTTTTTCAAGGTCATCGCGCAGGCACAAGCACATTGGGGGTCAGGGCGAATACTTGATGCAGGCCAGCTACTGTTTGACGTAATTCCTCGTTCGAAGCAGCCGGCTTGGGCCGCGAAGATTCTCAGTGTGGCCGCCGAGTTACTCGGCACAAAGGAGCCGGCAATCGATGAAGTGCTTCAAATATCACGCGACACGAATCGGTGGCGTGAAGGTCGCCAAGTGTTTGAGCAACTTCGTTGGTGCACGTTGCGAGAGGAAGGACGATGGTTTCGCACCAATCGCCGCAAGCGCCGCCTCCACCTACTGTATCTGGCAGAGAATGTCGCCAAGGTCACCTACAATGCTTCACTCCCACCAGATGCGTTTGACGAGGATGCCGGATGGTGGGTCGTGCGGTGTTTCCACGACTGCATAAAAATACTTGACGGCAAAGAGTCTCTCGAAACGTCTTGGGCGGCGATTGTCGACGCACAAATCAGCGCCGCCGATTAGCGGCGGCGGTTCGACAAACGATTACCCTTTCTCCTCGCCGCCCTTACTCCCCTTCTCCTCCGCCTTCTTCTGTTTCTCGCTGCGCAAATCCCAGGCGGTCAACCAGCGGGTTTCGCCGCGCTTCAGGTGAAAATCCTGCCGCAGGCGTTCGTCCATGTCCTTCAAGTGGCCGGCGCCGTAGAAGACGCCGATCTTTTTCTTGCCGGCGTCGATTTGTTCCTTGAGCACTTCGAGCGCGACCTTGTTGCGCTCGGTGATGATCGTGGAACCATCGGGGCCGTCCAGGCCGGCCATGGCGCTTTCCAGGTCACCGAATTGTTCCGCGAGGATGCGTTTCATCTTCACCGCGCGCTGGCTGGAAAACATCGCGGCCATCATTTCGGCTTCGG
>JALHLM010000627.1 GCA_022844585.1 Pirellulales bacterium
GCCGAGCTCCGTCGAGATGTTTTCGAATCCCATGTCCATGCCGAAGCCGACGGATGGCCCGGTCGATTCCAGCAGAATGGGCTCCGTGGCCCCCATAAACAACGCGGCCGGCGGATGGCCTGCGCCGGCGTGAATCAACGTCCGCGTGCTGGGCCGGTACACGCCGTACCAGATCGTAAAATACTTGCCGTCGTGCTTGTCCATATCGAAGGCCAGGCACAACCCGTCGAGAACCTGCGCCGGATCGCGGAAATCGACGTTCGGCAGACTCTGCGAACCGATTACGTTCATCGCCGACACCGACATCAGCGACGCCCCGACGCCATGCCCGCTGACGTCGAGCAAGTAAATGCAGAACTGATCGTCATCGAGCCAATGGTATCCGAAAGAATCACCGCCCAGCGATAAGGACGGGACGAATCGCCAATCAGTACGGACCGGGCCCTCCGTGAGCGGCTGTGGCAACAGCGAGCGGACGTAATTCGCTGCCTGCTCGATCTCATCGGCGAGTTGCCGGCGGCTTTCATCCAAACGGTGATACGCCTCGTTACGCTCCCGCAGGGCGATATATCCACGGGAGTGGTAGCGAATCCGCGCGATCAGTTCCAGCTTGTCAGGCAACTTGACGACGTAGTCGTTCGCGCCGAGGGCAAACGCCTCGGCCTTCACGGCGGGGTCTTCCTTCGTGGAGAGCACGATCAATGGCACGTCACGGGTGCGCGGGTTCGCGCGAAAGAATTTTACAAGCGTCAGCCCGTCGACTTCGGGCATCACGAGGTCCTGTAAGATGACTGTCGGACCAGTCTCGTTGGCGCGCCGCAACGCCTCCGTCGGATCGGAGCAGTAGTGGAACACGATGTCCTGCTCGTCGGCCAACATCCGGCGAACCGACTCCGCGACCAGTGGCTGATCGTCGACCAACAGCACGGTGACGGGAATGCTGGCAATGGGCGAATCGGACGCCTTCAGGGTATTCAATGGTGCGGCCATGGCGAGCAAGCGACGAGTAAGGACGGGTGCTTGCATTATGCTTGGCGGCCCCCTGCTGAGATAGCGCCGGCGGGGCGGCTGCCAGCTTCAAACCGTTACAACCGTACCGGGGCTGGTCGGTATCCTCTATGGACCGGCCCCACAGGCCGGAAACGTCCGTCCCGGACGGTGGTGAGGCCGCCCGGGGTAACTACAATAGGAGGCTGCTTCTCCCATTCCACCCCATTCTCGGCGATCGCCGAGCTGTTTTCCCCGGCGACCAGCCACAGTGGCTGTTTGCCGCGAAAGTCGACCATGACCATGAATCTCGACGCCGCGATGCTGGAGATGTTCCGCTCCGAGGTCGAGACGCACATGGCGGCCCTCAACGAAGGGCTGTTGGCGCTGGAAAAACAACCGCGGCGGAGTGAACTGTTCGAACCGATGATGCGCGCCGCCCATTCCATTAAAGGCGCGGCGAAGATCGTCGGCCTGCCGGCCGCGGTGCAAGTCGCGCACGCCATTGAGGACTGCTTCGTCGCGGTCCGCGAGAACCGTGTCGCGATGAGCAGCAGTTTGGTCGACGTATTGCTGGCGGGCGTCGATCTGCTAGGACGCGCTGCCGATGTTGACGACGCGGG
Source organism: Pirellulales bacterium (assembly GCA_022844585.1). GTDB lineage: Bacteria > Planctomycetota > Planctomycetia > Pirellulales > JALHLM01 > JALHLM01. The sequence continues at coordinate 1,611 of JALHLM010000627.1, forward strand.
GCAAGTTGCATTAGCTGAGAGCGATCCGCTGATTGTCCGAGCCGTTTCGGGCATCGCCACGGCCATGCGCGCGAACGCGGCTGGCGCGCAGGAGAATCGGCCTCAGCCATTGACGGTCCATGCGCCGCCGCAATTGATGGGCGCCTGGGTCGCTTCGCAACGGGATCGCGTCGTCGCGTCGATCGCTGCAGGCGGAACGCCGCCGCAATTTGACCTGAGCGACGTCGAGTCGATCGATGCCGCTGCCCTCGGCTTTCTCACGCTGGCATCCGGAACGCGCTCTGAACGCAACGGTGCGAATATCGCGATCGTCGGCGCTCGTCCTGAGTTGGCTCGACTGTTGTGCGCTGTGGGACTAAGTTCCATTCTCCTTCCTCCACCGGGAGGAGCGTAGCGCATGGCAGGTCGCGCGCCGCAATCAGCGGAGTTCATCGCGGAGGCCAAGGAACACCTGGCCGACGTGTGCGATCACTTGCTGCGCTGCGAACGCGCCACGGGCGACGCCGCGCGCACGACGGTCGAAGGGCTGCTGCGGGCCGTGCATTCCGTGAAGGGCGGCGCCGGCTTCTTCGGTTTCAGCACGATCGAAACGATTGCACACCGGATGGAATCGCTGTTGGAACAAATGCAATCCGGTGAAATTGCCCGCGACGGCCAGACGGTCGACGTGTTGCTGGCGGCCACCGACCGGATCGGGGCATTATTGGACGACGCCGATCACAGCAACGAGGCGGATGTTGCCGCGCTCCTTGCACGACTAGACGAGATTCAAGCACCACGTGAGCCGATTCCGTCGGCCGTCGAGACGGTCGCAGTGAAATCGCAAATCGTCGAGTTGGAATTCGATCTGCTACGCTGCGAAGCAGTAGGCGTAGCGCCGCTGATGTTGTTGGAACGCCTCGCTCAGCTCGGCGAGATCGTCGCGGGAAGAATCTCGCCGGCGCCAAGCACGCTCGCCGCATGGTCTCCGCAGGATCCGGTCGCGTGGGAGGTTCAGCTCCGCACGTCTCTCGACAAGAAAGAATGCTTGCGGCGACTTGATTTGCCGTCGCCCGCGCCGGAGCAAACTTCGACAGAAGCGGCAAAAATCGCTGCTGATATTCCCGCGTTGGAAGAATCTGAGACTACTGCTAGGCCGGCCGTCGACCGCGGCGGGACGATGCGTGTGCCGGTGGGGCTGGCCGATCAGTTGATGAACCTGGCCGGCGAACTGGTGCTCGTGCGCAATCAATCGCGCCAGGTCGCCGAAACCAGCCAGCCGCTGCCGGCCGCCGTGATGCAGCGGCTCGATGCCGTGACTCGGGCCTTTCAGGACACGATCCTGCAAACACGCATGCAGCCGGTCGGCGTGCTGTTCAATAAATTCCCACGATTGGTGCGCGATCTCGCCCGGCAACTCGGTAAGCAGTTGGAGCTGCGGATCGAGGGCGCCGATGTCGAACTGGATAAGACGATCCTCGATGCCATCTCCGATCCGCTGACGCACTTGG
>JALHLM010000628.1 GCA_022844585.1 Pirellulales bacterium
AAGCCCTCGCCGGGCGATTGGACGACGAACCGGTAGTCGGTGGCCTCGCCGACCGGCTCGTACCAGTTCTCGGGCGGCACGAACGGCAATCGGGCGTTCCGCTGGCTGTTGCGCGCCCGAGTATTCAACGGAACCCCCCGTTGCGGGGATCTGGCGCGGGCGGAACTATGATAATAGGCCAGCCGCGTTTCGTGGGACTTCTGTGAGACGACGCTTCGTTGACCCCGACGCATTACGACACCGCTCGTTCTGGTTTTCCGACTCCTTGTGATCCATTCCTTGGGTGGCAGACTCGATTGGGCTGCCGGTCCAAATTGGGGGTGCTTTCACCACCCCCTACGGCCCCCGACATCCCGCGGAGCGCCGCCTGACAAAGCCGACTCTCCCATACTAGCGCGACAGCAAAAACAAAATCAAGTGAACACCGTAAGTTGTTTAATGGCAGTTACTTGCGATTTTCAATCCGGGACGAGCCGAGGTGCCAAAACGGGACCTCGCGGCATTGGTTTTGGGCGTCATGATGGTTGCGAAAGCGCGCGAATTCGCACCGTCGCGCAAACAATTGTTACGCTGCGCGCAATGAGTCTCGCGCGCATCACCAGCAATCATTTTGAGTCGGACGTATGACGCCACACACGGCGACGATTTACACGCGCGTTGGTTGCCATCTCTGCGACGAGGCGCACGAGTTGCTTACGCGCTATCGAATTCCCGTCACGTTGATCGACGTGGATCAGGATCCCGCACTGCGCGCGAAGTACGATCAATGCGTGCCCGTCGTCTGGATCGACGATCGCGAACGCTTTCGCGGCCGGATCGACGAGCGTTTGCTGCAACGTATCTTGCGTGCAGGGGAAGACTAAACGCTGACGCTTCGGTCGACACACTTCATGGCGCATGGTGGCGGCCCGGACTCGCGTTGCACTGTGAAGGTGAAGGGCTCACTGACCACGACGTCGGTAAAACATCGCCTTTTACTCGTGAAAACGATGGTTTTCGACCATTCGCGATGCGCCGGAGCGCATCATCGTCGATGTCAGCGATCCCTATGCAAATGGCCGCGCCGCGCCATTTGCACCAGCAAAGCCGAGTCCGAAGCTGTCGTTTTGGCCTATTGCATCTGCAAGGGAACGCCGGCAATTCGCGTAGTCTGCGGTACCGCATAAAACACTTGACAAAGCAACTGCGCGAATTCCATATGATGATTTGCGAATACGAATTCTCGTTCCAGGCATGTCTAAAGCGCGAGGTTTCGCTCGCTTGCGCGGCAGTGCAACTGCTTCGCCGCACGGGTTCATGGGGGCGTCGGCAAGTTTCTTCTCGCAATCGCGATGCCGCGCTGGATCGTACTCGCTCAGTTTCGTGAACATTGCGCTGCGCGTGTGTGCGCCGTGAAACGCGACGGTGTCTCGCATGCGCATCGTGCTTTTATGGCCGCACTTCGGGTATACTTTCCGCCGCTGGCGTCACTATAATCAGGTAGTAGTTAGCGTCGCCCAAGATCCGCCGGCCGAGCCGCCACCTCTGGCTTCCCACCCTATTGCCGGCACGCCCAGCAAAACCGTTATTCAGCAAGGCTTTACGTCGCGAGCCCTGCCGCCTTTGGGGGTGGTGAGCGACCCGAATTGAGGAATTCGCCATCGTGGGTATGTACAGCAGTGTTCGGATGCATCGTGGGCCGTTTTGGCCGGCCTTCGCGCTAGTGATCGCCGGACTGGTTGCCGGCTGCGGCAAGCAAGACGAAATCACCTCGTACACCGTCGCCAAAGAGGCTGCCCGGCCAGAGCCACCGATGAGCAGCGGCTCCGAGAGTCCCGCTGCCGCTGGGACCGAGCCGGCCGCCGTCACGGATCCATCCACAGGTCCGGACCGCATGTTGGGTGCCATCGTGTTGCGACCGCAGCAAGGGTGGTTCTTCAAGCTCACCGGACCCGAAGCCGCAGTGACCGCGGCACGCGAGCCGTTCGTCAACTTCTTGAAGACGGTTGAATTCACAGGCCCGGACCAGTCGCCCGTTTGGAAGTTGCCCGAGGGCTGGACGGAAGGCGCTCCGCGGGCGATGCGTTTCGCTACGCTTGGCTTCAAGGTCGACGATGTTCCGTTGGAACTGGCGATCTCCTCGCTGCCGAACCAAGGGGGCGACGCCGACGGGTACGTGCTGATGAACCTCAACCGCTGGCGCGGCCAATTGGGGCTCGGGCCTTCCACTTTGGACGCCATGCGCAGCGTTGCAGGCGAGCTTGAAACAATCGAGCTCGCCGCCGGCGAACAGGCGCTCGTCACGAATCTTCGCGGCAAACTGTCCACCGGCGGCATGGCCGCGCCGTTCGCTCGGTAACGCGCTCTTGCGGGGCGCTGCCCATTTAGCAATCACGTTCGCATCGGAAATACTCTATGGCCACTGACGTTGCCACGCCTCGGGAATACACGGAAATCCCCTCGCGCACGACATCGCCCACGCATGGTGATACGTCCGCGCTGGAATTCGTGCGGACGCTCCTTTCGCCGCTGGCGTCGCTGCGCGTGACGATCGTGTTGTTTCTGTTGGCGATCTTTTTGGTTTTCGCGAGCACTCTGGCCCAAGTTGATCTCGATATCCTCGACGTGCTGCAAAAATACTACCGGGTTTGGTACGTCTGGATTCCTTGCCAGGTGTTCTTTCCGCGCTCGTTCTTCCCGGCGTTGCAGGAAGTTCCCGGGATGTTCCTGTTCCCCGGCGGCAAGACGATTGGCTGGGCGATGATCATCAATCTACTCGCCGCCCATGCGGTGCGTTTCAAAGTGCAGGCCCGGGGAACACGGTTGCTCGCCGGACTGGCGGTGCTTGGCCTTGGCGTCGTGTCGTTGCTCGTGGCCATTGCCAGCGGCTTCAGCAGCGACGGCATCTTAGAGGCGTCGCTGATCCCCTGGCCGATTCTCTGGCGCGTCTTCGTCAGCTCGCTCGTGCTGGTTTCGGTCACCATGGGCTACGCCTGGTTTCAGTTCGACGCCTCGCGCCGCTGGGAACGCATCCTCCTCGGCGTCGC
>JALHLM010000629.1 GCA_022844585.1 Pirellulales bacterium
TGCCCGGGAACGTGCAGTCCGGGCACTTGGCCGGCGCGGGAATCTGGTAGTCGCAGTAATGGCAGAGCGCGATCTGCTCCGCCACATGGTGCGTGAGCGCGATCTCGCAATGCGGGCACTTCAGCACCGACCCGCAGGCCGGACATTGAATGTGCGTGGAAAACCCGCGGCGATTCAGCAGCAAAATGACCTGGCCGCCCTGCTCCAGCGCCTGATTCATCGCGATTGCAAGTTGCCGGCTGAGCGCGCCCCGCGAAAGTTTGTCGACGAAATCAACACGCAGGTCGACCGTAACAACGTCCGGTAACGGGCGGCCTTCGACGCGGCGCGGGAGTTCGACGAGGTCGTACTCCCCGCGCTGCGCGCGGAGAAATGATTCCAACGACGGCGTCGCCGAACCGAGCACCAACGGCACGCCTTCATCGCGGGCGCGTTCCAAGGCCACGTCTCGGGCATGGTAGCGCGGAGTGGAATCCTGCTTGAAGGAACCTTCGTGCTCCTCGTCCATCACGATTAGGCCAAGATGCGGCGTCGGCGCAAAGACGGCGCTCCGCGCGCCGACCACGACCGGCACGCGTCCCTCGGCGATCCGCTGCCAATGCCAGTGGCGCTCGCTGTCCGTCAGATGGCTGTGCAGAACGGCGACTTCCGCAAAACGTTCGCGGAAGCGCTGCTTGGTTTGCGGCGTGAGGCTGATTTCCGGGACGAGCACGATCGCCTGGCGGCCGAAACGGACGACTTCCTGAATGGCGCGAATGTAAACTTCCGTCTTGCCGCTGCCGGTGATGCCGTGCAAGAGGACCGTGCGGTGCTCGCGGGAATTCAGTTGCCGCAAAATGGCGTCGAGCGCCGACTGTTGATCGGGGTTGAGGACGAGATTCGCGCGCTGCGCAACGGGAGCTTCGTCATGCTCGCGTGTGCGAATCCGCGCCTCCGCCGTGACCAAAAGGCCGTGCTTGCGGAGGGTTTGAATCGGCGCAGGCGTGCATCCGCAGAGCCGCGCCCATTGTTGCGCCGTCATCGGGGGATGATCACCGAACAGCTTCTTGGCGATCTGGAGTTGTTTCTCCTTGAACTTGAGCTCGCGGAGCAGTTCCTTGGCGTTCGGCGCGAGGGAAAGCAGGACGGTCTTGCGCGTGCCGGCCTGCTGGCGGACGCCGGCGGGGACGACCGTTTCGAAGACCTGGCCCAGCGGAGCGAGGTAATGTAGGGCCATCCATTGCGTGAGCCGTACCATCGCGGGGGAGAGGAGCGGGGCGTGATCGACGAGGCCTTCGATGTTTTTGAGCGGCTTCCGGCCGACCGCTTTGCTTGTGACTCGGAGGCAATAGGCGACGACCGTACGGTCGCTCTTGCCGAAGGGGACGCGAATCCGTTGCCCGGGGTGGACGGCGCCACGCCAGCGGTCGGGGACGATGTAATCGAATTCGGCGGCCGGTCCGCGCGGAAACAGCACCGTGGCAACCAGCCGTTCCTCGGCGTCGTCCAATTCCCACTCCACGGGCTCGTCGGCGAAAAGCCGCTGCTGTTCGGACATGGGAAAGCGGTGAAGGAACACCCGTTGTTGGAGGGGGACGGCACTCCCTTCAGTCTCCCGGTTCCCAGCCGAGCTGACAAACCCCTGCCGGATCGGCGACTGGCCGGGCAAATTGTTGACAGGCCATGGGAGAAACTTTCCAATGCTGGGAGGGTTCATTCTCCTGGGGAGATAGTGCGCCCTAACCGGGCAATGCGATTGGCCTTACGGAGCTGCGCGTAATGACGGCGGTCGAGACCAGGAAAGTCGATCGACACCGCAGAGTTTCACGCGTCGCGTTATTCCGAATCCTCGCCTGGCTGATGATCGCGGCCGGGCTGAGCGGCGCCGCCAACCGCGGGACGGCGGCCGAACTGGTCGAGGCGGAGCTTTTGTTCCAGACCGGCAAGTACGCCGAGTGCGCCTCACTGGCCGGCCAGGAGATTGACGCCCGGTCGTATCGAGAGCCATGGCGGCATTGGAAGATTCGGGCCGAACTGGCGCAGGGCCAATATGCTGAGGCGTTGGCGACGCTGGAAAAGGCGTTGGGCCAGTATCCGACCAGCGTACCGCTGCAATTGCTGGCGCGCGAGGTTTATCTCTACAACGATCGCGAGGCCGACGCGGCCGCGGCCCTGGAAGAGATCGACGCGTTCGTGTTGCGCGCCCCGGGACGGTACAACAGCGCGGAAAGCCGCGTGGCGCTGGGGCGGTACTTCATGCTGCGCGGGGCCGACGCCAAGAAGGTGTTGGAGCAGTTTTTCGACTACGCCCGGAAACAGCGGCCGGAGTATATCGAGGGCTGGTACGCCGCGGCGGAACTGGCGCTGGAGAAATACGACGATCAACTTGCCGCGGAGACGTTGGCGAAAGCGCCGGAAGACGCCGCGACCGATCCGCGATTGCATTACCTCCGTGCGCGGGCCTTTGCCAGCGGCGACAGTGAGGAAGCCGAGAAATCGTTGGCCGAGGCGCTGCGGATTAACCCGCGCCATGTGGACAGCCTGTTGCTCAAGGCGGACGGCCTGATTGACGGCGAGCAATACGAAGAAGCGGAGCGGATGCTCCAACAAACGCTGGCCGTGAATCCACACGAGCCGCGCGCTTGGGGCTATGAGGCTGTGCTGGCGCACCTGCGCAACGACCTCGAAGGCGAGAAGAAAGCGCGAGACCAGGCGCTCGCACATTGGAAGCGCAATCCCGAGGTCGATCATCTCATCGGGCGCAAGCTGTCGCAGAAGTATCGTTTCGCCGAAGGGGCGACGTATCAGCGACGGGCGTTAGAGTTCGATCATCTGTATTTGCCGGCCAAGGTGCAGTTGAGCCAGGACTTGTTGCGATTAGGCGACGAAGACGAAGGCTGGAAGCTGGCACGCGAGGTCTTCGCCATCGATGGCTATAACGTCGTCACGTTCAACCTGATCACGCTGCACGATCAGTTGGCCGGATACCGCACGTTGACCGGCGACGGGATCGTGCTGCGGATGGAGGCACGCGAAG
>JALHLM010000630.1 GCA_022844585.1 Pirellulales bacterium
CGAACAGAGGCTGTTCCGGAACGGAAGAGGCACGTTTTGGAACGGAAGAGGCAGCTTTCCTGAGGAACGGAGAGAGGTCATACGCAAACTCGTCGAGTCGGGAACTGGTAGGCAACTCCGGTTCCCGACTCACGTGTTGCAAAACGAGTGACGCAAAATCGAACACCTGTTGCAAAACGATACATTCCACCTGCCCGGCCATGCCACCCCAGTAGCATCGGCCGGGATTTTTTTTTGGAATTTCTTTGCGGGCGGATAGTTTCTCTTAAGAAACACCGCTGCGCGGAAGACGGGCCGCGCCGCATGGCCAAGAAGTTTGGCGCGGTTGGATCGCTCGAGCGGCTATCCGCCGCGCCTTATGCCGTTGGCAAACTGGTGGAATGTCGCACGTCATTCATCGAATGAATGCGTCGATTCAAAGTGCGGATGTCGGCCGCCCCGATGGGGCCACACTCTCGTCGTTCCCTAAAAGCAGGCTGTGGCATGCTACTAGCCTGGCGCGTCAACCAAAGCACTGGATCGCTCCTGCGCGCCGAGCAGTTTCGCCACCTGGTTGCGCCGGTAGTCGAAGATGCGTTCAAGCGTCCGTCGCACGAACAGGGCGTGGGCGAGCGCGCCCAGCGTGCCGCACGGGAGTTCGTACTCGACGCAGTCGGTCATCAGCGTGCCGCCTTCGACGGGAGTGAATTCGTGCAGATGATGCCAGCGTCGATAGGGTCCACGCAACTGCGTGTCGGTGAAGAGGCGGTTCGGCTCGCAGGTTTCAATCAATGTCTGCCACGCGATCGGCCAGCCGAACAGTCGCAAGCGGTAGTCGATGAGCGTGCCGGGCTGAATCACGATCGGGGCTGGCGTCAGAATCCGGAATCGCAGGAAGGGGGGCGTGATCGCCTCCAGATTGGCCGCGTCCGCGAAAAACGCGAAGGTCTCCGCGACATGGCGCGGGATCAACTGGCGGCGCACCAGGCGGTGTTTTCTGGCCATTGAAGTCGTTCCCGGGCGCGGACGGCGTAGCAGGCTAGAAAATGCTACCGCAGCGAACAGTCCCCCATTAACGCGCGCGAGCGGTTGCAACCCCTGCGCGGGGTGACTAGCCTTTGGAGCATTCGTTGGATGTTCGCACGCTCCCTCCGCTCCACCGCTTGAGGCCGCCCACGATGCTTCGCTTCACCCTTTCGATCGTGTCGCTCCTGCTCCTTGCCGCGCCGCTGCGCGCCGCGGACGACTACCAGCTTGGTCCCGATTCGCAACGTCAGGAGGGCGTCCCGCGCGGCGCCGTGACCAAGCATCGCTGGGAGACGAGCAACGTCTTTCCCGGCACGGTCCGCGATTACTGGATTTACGTTCCGGCGCAGTACCAAGCGGCCACGCCGGCGGCGGTGATGGTGTTCCAGGATGGCGGATCGTACGTGAGCGAAGAGCGCGATTTCCGCGTGCCAGTGGTCTTCGATAACCTCATTCATCAAGGGGCGATGCCGGTCACGATCGGCGTGTTCATCAATCCCGGCGAATACCTGGCGGGCGCAGGGGGCAAGCCGCGGAGCAATCGCAGCTTCGAGTACGACTCGTTGTCCGATCTGTATGTGCGGTTTTTGCTGGAAGAAATCCTGCCGGAAGTCGGCAAGCAGTACAACTTGCGGACGGACGCCGCGGGCCGGGCGATTGGCGGCATCAGTTCCGGCGGCATTTGCGCGTTCACCGCCGCCTGGGAGCGGCCCGACGCGTTCGGCAAGGTGCTGAGCCACGTGGGGAGCTTTGCCAACATCCGCGGCGGCCACAACTACGCGGCGCTCGTGCGGAAGAGCGAGACCAAGCCGCTCCGCGTATATCTGCAAGACGGCGGCGGCGACTTGGACAACGCGCACGGCAGTTGGCCGCTCGCCAATCAGGAGTTGGCGGCCGCGCTCAAGTTCAAAGGCTACGACCATCAGTTGGTCTACGGCGACGGCGGCCACAACGGCAAGCATGGCGGCGCGGTCTTGCCGGATGCGTTGCGCTGGCTGTGGCGCGGGGATGCATTGCCGACAGCGAAGCACTCCGACATCTTGCTCGACGGCGAACCGTGGACGCTGATCGGCGAGGGCTATCGCTTCACCGAAGGTCCAGCGTGGGACGGGCAAGGCAACTTCTACTTCGCCGACGTGGGCGCCAACCAAATTCACAAAGTTGACGCCGCGGGCAAGATCAGCTTGTTCGTCGCACAAAGCGAAGGCGTCGGCGGGCTGATGTTCGGCGCTGATGGCCGGCTCTACGGCTGCCAAGGCGGCCTGAAGCGAATCGTCACCTTCGATGCCGAAGGCAAAGCGAAGACGCTTTCCGAAGGAGTCGCCGGGAATGATCTCGCCGTGACCCGCGACGGCGGCGTATACTTCACCGACTTCGACAACGGCAAGGTCTGGTACGTCTCGCCGCAAGGCGAACAGCGCGTGGTCGACGAGGGAATCAAGCGCCCGAACGGGCTGATCCTCTGGCCGGACGGCAAGACGCTCGTCGTGGCTGAATTCGCGGGCCAGCACCTCTGGAGCTTCCAGGTCCAGGCCGACGGCGGCCTCACCGCCAAGCAGCCGTTCTATACCATGCGACTGTTGCCCGGCCGCACGGAAAGCGGCGCCGACGGGATGGCCGTCGACACGATGAACCGCGTGTACGTCGCCACACATGCAGGCATCCAAGTGTTCGACGAGCAGGGGCGGCTTTGGGAAGTGCTGGCGAAGCCGCAGAATGCCTTTCTCTCGAACGTCGAATTCGGCGGCCCCGACTGGGGCACGCTGTACGTGACCTGCGGCGACAAGGTTTACGCCCTCAAATCGAAGGCCAAGGGAGCCACGCTATTGTCGGAAGCGAAGTAGCCAATGGGACTGTGGGAGGCGTCTCCGACGCCGATGGGGCTGGCGGGTGTTGTGGGAGCACATCGGATATTGACGCTCACGTCCGTTGCATCGGCGTCGGAGACGCCTCCCACAGCCATTTGTAC
>JALHLM010000631.1 GCA_022844585.1 Pirellulales bacterium
GCTCTTCCGATCTGGCTGCAGCAAATGGTCCGCAGCGTGATGGATAGCTCGCGTTCGCTGACGCAGTCGGCGGACCAGTTGGCCAACACCTCCGGCGGGCTGGAACATGTCGCCGCGGATACGACGCACCAGACGGCCACGGTGGCGGCCGCCGCCGAAGAGATGTCGGTCGGGGCCCGGAGCATGGCGAGCGCCGCCGAACAAGTCTCGGCGAATGTCCGCACGGTGGCCACGGCCATTGATCAAATGGCCGCCAACATGACCGAGATCTCGAAGAACGTGGATAGTTCGTCCGCCGTCGCGCAAGAGGCCGAGTCGCTGGCCGAGCAAAGCAACGAACGCGTGCAGGCGCTCGGCGTTGCGGCGGAAGAGATCGGCAAGGTCATCGACGTGATTCAGGACATCGCCGATCAGACCAACTTGCTCGCGCTCAACGCCACGATCGAAGCGGCCCGCGCCGGCGAAGCCGGCAAAGGTTTCGCGGTCGTCGCCACGGAAGTCAAAGAATTGGCCAAGCAATCGGCGGTCGCCACCGAAGGCATCCGCAACAAGGTGCTTGGCATTCAGGCGTCGACGGGCGAGACCGTGAAGTCAATCGCCCAGATCGGCACGGCGATTCGCAAGGTGAACGACTCGGCGAAGTCGATCGCCACAGCCGTCGATCAGCAGAACGGCGCCACGCGGGAGATTTCGCAGAACGTCGCGCGGACCAATTCCGCGGCGGCGGTCATGGCCCAAAACGTGGCGGAAAGCGCCGCGGCGTGCCAGGAGATCGCGGTGAACATCGTCAAGGTCGAACGCTCCGCCAAGGAGACGGCCCAAGGGGCGACCGAGACGCGCACGGTCGGCGGGCACATGCAGTCGCTGGCCGGGGAATTGCAGTCCCTGGTGGCGCAGTACAACGCTTGATCCGGAATGCTTGACCCGGGACGACTACTCTTGGCGCGGGGCTTCGCGCCGCGCCAAGAGTAGCTCCAGGTAGCTGCGCCGTTCCACCGCTGTCAGCCCGAGTTCGGCCGCTAGCGCTTGCAGGGCTTCGCGCGCCCGATCCAGCGCTTCGGCGTTGGCCTGGACTTCCAATTCGCAAAAGGCTCCGACCTCGGCGACGTCGTCGAGCGCGATCTCGAAGGAGAGTCCCTGGTAGGCAAGTTCGCCGATTCGTCGCGACTTGCGCACCTCGGCAACTGGTCGGAATCGCAACGACACCAGCAACTCCGCCCAACGCTCGTCGCCCGCGGTCAGCGGCAATTCCAATTCGCGACGCGTCTTCGTCGCGGCGTCGAGTTTCGGGCCTTTGTACGTGATGAACACGTCGTCGCCCGAGCGCCGAATTCGCAGCGCCTCGTCCGTCACAGCATAGTCGACGCTCGGATGATTGAAATACCGATCGCACTGCGCGATCGGGGCGCCAAATGTCACGCCGCGTTCGGTCAGCCTTGCTTCGAGCGCCGGCGCATCCTCCACGCGAAATTTCTGTTCCACTTCAAACGACATCCGCGCGCCTTTCACGAGAACCTAACGCCGCGGCCAACGTGGCCGCATTCACCGGCGAGATCACGCCGTGCTCATACACCATGCCCCGCACCAGCGACGCCGGCGTGACATCAAAGGCCGGGTTGTAAACCGTCACGCCGCTCGGAGCGGTTTGGCGGCCGAAACCGTGCGTGATTTCTTCCGCCGCGCGTTGCTCAATCGGTATCCGGTCGCCGCTATCGAGGCTGAGATCAAACGTGCTCGACGGCGCCGCCACGTAAAACGGGACGCCGTGTGCCGCCGCCAGCACCGCCACGCCATACGTGCCGATTTTATTTGCGACATCGCCATTGGCCGCGATCCGATCCGCCCCCACGACCACGGCCTGCAGGCGGCCGGAGCGCATGACCTGCGCGGCCATGTTATCGCAGATCAACGTGCAAGGAACTTCGCGAGCCATCAACTCCCAGGCGGTCAGCCGCGCGCCTTGCAATAACGGGCGCGTCTCATCGACCCAGACGTGGAGTTGCTTGCCATCCTTGTTCGCTTGAAAAATCACTGCCAGCGCGGTACCAAAATCCGAGGTGGCCAGCCCGCCGGCGTTGCAATGCGTCAACACGCCGTCGCCGTCCTTGAGTAACGCGGCGCCATGCCGGCCAATCGCGCGGCACATTGCGCGATCTTCCGCTTCAATTGCCCGGGCTTCTTGCAGCAATCGCTCCAGGATCCCGCGCGGCGGCAACCGTCCCCGCTGCGACTCGGCAGTGCGGCGCATGCGTTCCAGTGCCCAAAACAGATTTACCGCCGTGGGACGACTCGCGGCCAGCTGTTGGACGCAATCGTTGAGCGCGGCAAAAAACGCGGCCTCGTCGCGATCTACTTCCGTCCGCAGACCCAGGCAAACGCCATACGCCGCGGCGCAACCGATGGCCGGCGCTCCGCGGACCGCCAGGGCACGAATCGCCACGACCAGTTCGTCGACGGTCTCGCAGTCGCGATAGCAGACTTCCGTCGGCAACCGCGTCTGATCCAGCAGCCGCAGCACGCCCGGCAATTCGCCGATCCACTCCAGCGTCCGCGGAATTGTCATGGGCAATCGATCAAGTGGAGGAATCAGTCCCTTCACTCATACTAGCCCGACGCGCCAGCGAGCGGGAGAGGAGGCGGCGCACAAGAACGGGGCGACATTGCGCGCACCGACTCAGCTATACTTCCGGGCGCCTAATTGCGACGATCATCGTCGTCGCGGCGGTAGCGATCGCCACGGCGGCCGTTCTTACCGCCTTCGCGGTCGTCGTCCCGTGGACCAAACGGCCGTCCGCCGGGCGGCGGCGGCATGAAGCCGCCGGGGCCGCCGAATCGCGTGTCGCCGTTCCTTAGATACCACTCGTCGTTCAAGGCCTGGCGAGCTTGGTCTGGCGGCATGGAGAAGATTTCGTTCTTCCTGTCATCCGGCATTTGTTCCAACAGGGTTTTGTAATCCCGGTCGGCAAATCGTG
>JALHLM010000632.1:0-637 GCA_022844585.1 Pirellulales bacterium
GGGCGGAACGATTGGGCGCTATCGCATCGTCGGTACGCTCGGCTCAGGCACGTTCGGCGTCGTCTATCAATGTCGCGACGAGGAGTTGAAACGCGACGTGGCGATCAAGGTCCCGCGCTCTGGCCGGGGCAATGGCAGTCAACATGCGAAGCAATTCTCGCACGAGGCCCAAAGCGCCGCGCGATTGCGACATCCCGGCATCGTCACGGTGCTCGACAAAGGCGAGACCGACGACGGGCGGACGTATATCGTCTATGAGTACGTCGCCGGCGCTTCGCTGCAGGCCAGGATGCAACGTGGCGAATATACGCATCGCGATGCGTCACTCTGGACGGCCGAGATTGCCGAGGCGTTGCATCATGCCCATCAGCAAGGCGTAGTGCATCGCGACATCAAGCCCGCCAACGTGCTGTTGGATGAACGCGGCAAGGTGAAGGTCGCCGATTTCGGCCTGGCCAAAATGGACGACGCTTTCTTCATCGACGATCAAGGCCGGGTCCTCGGCACCGTCGCTTACATGAGTCCCGAACAGGCCGCCGGCAAGTCGGAATGGTCCAGCCCGCAATCGGATATCTATGCCGTGGGCGTGGTGCTGTACGAGTTGCTGTGCCACAAACTGCCGGTCACGAAGGGCAGC
>JALHLM010000632.1:647-2964 GCA_022844585.1 Pirellulales bacterium
ACGACATCCTGAAACAAGTCATCGCCCGCCCGCCAGCGCCGCCGCGCACGATCGACGACACGATTCCGGCCGAATTGGAACGCATCTGCTTGAAGGCGATGGCGAAGGATCCTTCGGCGCGCTACACGACGGCCGGCGACATGGCGGCGGAGTTGCGCGCCGCGATCGCGCCGGAGGCGCCGCCGAAAGCTCCCGCTCGAAACCAGTTTATCTGGGGCGCCGCTGGCGCGGGCGCGTTGGCGTTGGCGGGCGCGCTGTTCGTGTTTTCGCGAGACCGAGAGCCAGCGTCATTATCGCCGACGAAGATCGATCAACTCGATCCGGATCTACTGGCGCAACTCAACGCCGTGGCCAAAGATCCGGTCGTGCAAATCGTATTGCAACGCGCCGACCAGAGCGGAAGCCACAAGCCGCTGGAAAACGACGACCTGCCGCTTCATGAAGGGGACAAGTTGCAAATCCACGTCGCGCTCCCGCAACCGCAATTCGTCTATGCGTATTGGTATGACGCGTCCGGACAAATCAAACCGCTGTGGCCACTGGACGCGGCCGCACAGAGTCCTGTGGCAACCGTCGATTTGCCGCAAGGCAGCGATGCCTGGTGGACGCTCGACGCCACACGAGGATACGAGATGCTGATCCTGGCCGTGAGCGACGAGGAGTTGAGTGAGCAAGAGCTGCTCGAGTTCCAACGCCGATCGGCATTTGCCCCAAGCCGCGATTTGGCTTTCAAACACATTACTGTGGTCGGCTCGGATGTCACGACGCGCCGCAGCCGCGGACTCTCTGCCGTGGTGACTTCGAAAAAGAATCCCTTGGAACATGATTTCGAACAATCGCTGAAGAAGCATTTCGACGCCTACTACGGCCTCGCCTTTCCCCATCAATGAACGAGCGCCGCATGACAACATCCGCAATCATTCGCTGCGTTGGCGCGTGCCTCGTGTGCGTCGCGAGCGCCGGCACGCTGCGCGCGGCGGACGATCCGGCCACGAATGTCGACCACGGCCAGATCTTCTATCGGCAGGGAGACTTCGCCCGGGCGGCGCCGCTCCTGCAGAGCGCGCTGGACGCGATCGACCAGGGGCAGTTGAGCGAAGAGCAATACCTAGGACGGTGCCTGACGCCGCTGGTGGATATCTACGTCACGTCGAGTCGCTTCGAGGAAGCGTTACCCCTCGCGGAGCGACAGCTGCGCTGGTTCGAAAAGCTGCCGGACGACGGCGACACGCTCCGACAACGCCGCGAGTTCCGCGGGCGCATCGGCGATATCCATGCTGGCCTGGGAAACCTGGACGAAGCCCGCAAGGCATGGCTGGCGGCGCTCGACATGCCGGAAGGGAACGCTCGCGACAGTGGCGTGTGGCGACTGGAAACGCAGTGGAAGCTGTCGGACCCGGCCACGAATCCGACCGCGCAGCGCACATCGCAAGAAACGCTGGCGAAGGACGCCACGGCAATTCGCGAGCAACTTGCCAGCGCCGCGCCGCCACAGCTTGATTTGCTGGTGCGCGCCACGCGGGTGGAAGCGCGTTGCCTGGCGGCGCTCGATCAACGGCGCGAGGCCGTGGTCGCTTACCGAACCCTGCTCGAACAACTCCCGGCGCGTCCTGCGCATCCGGAGGCGTTCGCCATCCTGATCCAAACGGCCGTCTGGGAACAGGAACTAGGCGAATACGACTCCGCAATCGCGCGGCTGCGAGGGGAGCTGCGGAATCTTGGCGCCGCTGAACAAAGCCTGCGCCGCGCGATCGTGCTTAAGGAACTGGGGCTGACGTTGAAGCTCGGCGGCCAGCCGCACGACGCCGCGAATGTCTGGAAGATGCTGATCGCGGCCGAACAGATTTACAGCAAGTTGGGCAAGCCGCGCGGCGATCTGGAGCGCTATGCGTCGCTCGATCGCGTGCGCATGGCCTATGAAGAGTTGGGCGACTACGCCGATGCGCTGCGCGCCGCGGAGGCTGCGTATGAACTGGCTAAGTCCTCGCCGACCTTGCGACGCCGCGCGACGGACGTGCTCGGCGGGCTTTGTACCGCCAACGGCCAGTATCTGCGCGCCGTGCAATTGTTGAGTGAAAGCCTCGAACTTGCGAAGCAAGACCCGAACGCACCGCCCGACGCCGTGCCGACGACGCTCACCAACCTCGGCAACGCCTATCGCAAGCTTGGCCGCTACGACGAGGCCGAACAGACGTTTAGCGAGGTGTTAACACGCAGCAAATCGCTCTATCAGCCGGGCGATCTGCCGCTGGCGGAAGCGCAGAGCAACGTGGCCGCGATCGCCAGTGAACGCGGCCGTCACGCCGAGGCGATCGCG
>JALHLM010000633.1 GCA_022844585.1 Pirellulales bacterium
GCCGGCAAGCGACGTCGCTTGCCGGCGCGCTCCGGGCGCGGACGTTTCCGGCTCTATTTTAGTTGTGCGCGGAAATTATTCCGCGGCCTGTAACACATCTCGGAGCCAATCGCATTGCTAAATAGTACGAACGAACCGCCAACGATTTGCTTTCAGAAAGTCAGGATACGAATATGGGCGACGAAGGACGATTGGACTACGTGGTTCCCGGCGACAAGAAAGTGAATCTCGCCTTGTTCTGGGCAACAAATTTCTTTGGGGACAAAGACAAAGTCGTCATCGACAAGGCGGAGTCAATGCTAAAGGAACATGGCGTCAGCCTCATCTGCTGGCCCTCCAGCAAGTTGAAAACGGCCGACAACACGTTTGATTTCGGCAGCGAACAAATTCGCCGCGAGCAATACACGGACATCTATCGCAAGCTGGCAGATGCCGCGGGTAAAGCCAGCAAACGCCAATCGCTGTACGTGTTGTTCTGCCAATACATGGGGCTCTCCAATGGCACCACGGTCTTCGAAGGTCCGATGACCTGCTTTCGCACGCCCATGGTCCTCATTTCTCCGACCCCCGGCAACGACGGCGCCACGTTACTCCACGAGACCGGCCACGCCGCCCTCATCGCCCACGACAATACGTCCACCGGCACGACCGGGCGCAACTTCATGAACGAGACCGAATCACGCTCGACGATGATGAAATGGCAGTTGGAAAAGCTGGCGAAGGCGTTCTTCATTAGTTGAGAGCTTCGCTAAGCAAGCCCGACACTAGCCCGTAGTGCAAGCGAGGGAAAGTTGACGTTGCTGAGAGTTCCGAGATCGAACGCTCGGCGACGTCGATTTCCAATCTGCAAGCACGGCGTCACGGGAATGGCGCGCCTTCAAAGCACTACACGTCGTCTCCGCCGAGGTCACAGACCTCGGCTACAGAATGCGAAGCGCTGTTACGCTCGCAACTCTTCCGGCAAATACAACTCGTTCTCCTTATTCGCGGCGATTTCCGCCGGCGTGCCGGCGTCCCATTGCGTCGGATGCTGGTGTCCTTGGGGGTAGAGCGATTCCATTGGCTCCCAGACGCAATCGACGCGATCGGTGAACAGATCACCGATCAACAGATCGGTGATCGTGTTGCGGAGGTGCGGGAACTTCTTGACGAAGTGGCCGAAACTAAAGCCGTTGTAGTATTCGCAGACCAGGCGGCGCATGCGGTCGATGCCTTGGTTGAACGCCGGCGCCCAGGCGCCGAGTTGCGCGGCCGATAGATCGTTCTTAGCGATGCCTTCGCAAATCGCGTCGGCGGCCAGCTCGCCGGATTTGAGCGCCAGGAGCACGCCCGACGAATACAGCGGGTCCAGGAAGCCAAACGCGTCGCCGATCATCACCCAACCGTCGCCGGCGGCCTGCGTGGCGCGGTAGGAATAGTCCTTGGTGGCGAAATAGCCCGCAGCGCGCTCCGCGCCTTCAATGCGCTTCTGGACGGCCGGACATTTTTCCACTTCTTCGTTGTAGACCTGCTCGTGCGAGCCGCGTCCTTTGAACAAGTAGTCGAACGGTCCGACGACGCCCACGCTGATCGTGTTGTCGTGCTGCGGGATGTACCAGAACCAACCTTGCTTGTCCGGGGTCTGGATGACGATCGTGGCCCCTTCGTCGCGGCCCGTGTCGCGGTAGGCGCCTTTCCAGTAGGTCCAAATGGCGCCCTTGTTCAATTCCGGATCCCAGATCCGCAACTTGAAGCGATTCATCAACATCGCCGATTGCCCGCTGGCGTCGACGACCGCCTTGGCGTGGACGTCGAGTTGCTGTCCATCCTTGGTTTGAATGCGCACGCCCGTGGCGCGGTCGCCGTTGAACAGCACTTCCAGGACGCGCGTCTCCTCATGCGCTTCGACGCCATGCTCGCGCGCGTTCTCCAACATCATCTGGTCGAATTCGCTGCGAATCACCTGCCAGGTCTGCGAGCACTCGTGCGGTTTATTGTCGTGAAAGTAGAACGGCGCCGATTGCTTTCCGGCCGCGTTCACGAACTGCACGCTGAACTTCTTGACGAAGCAACTGGCCTTCATCTTCGGCAGCATGTTCAGCCGCTCGAGCACCCAGTAGGTCTCCGGGATCAGTGATTCGCCGATGTGGAACCGCGGGAACTTATCCCGCTCGAACAGCACGACGTTGTGCCCCTTCTGGGCGATCAATGTCGAGACCGTCGCTCCGGCCGGGCCGCCGCCGATGACCACCACGTCCGGGTTCGTGTTGACGCTGCTTTGCCCGCCGGTTGAGTCCAAAAACATGGCCGCCGCTCCAAGGGGACGAACGAGGTGATGCCTTGCCTGTTCCACGGATTGTTGTCTAAACAACTATATTCGGCAAGTGGGACTGCTTTCAAGAGGCGGCGACGATTTACGCCGCTAAGCCCAGGGAAGGTCGTCCTAGACCGTTGATGATGGATCGGTTCTGGACGACCTTCCCTGGGCTTAAACTCGGACACCGCTACCCCGGCCGAAATCGACCTAACCCGATTGATTTCCCGGTATTATGCGCTATGATGCGCGTCTAACGCGGACGCCGGCGCCGTGATCGCTGGACGCGGCCATCTCACGAAGTGCGAACTCCAGGCGGCTCGGGGGTTCGCGCAAGGGGCGCTGCCAAGCGACATGACTGCTCAGCCACCGTCCCGGCCAGCCGCGATATCGGGCGGATGTCGCACTTGCTTCCACACTCCTGGATTCTGTTCTGAAAGGAACCCCTCACGTGAAACCAAAGGAAGTCTTGGCATTGTGCCGGGAAAAGGACGTCAAAGCGGTGGATCTTCGGTTCATGGACTTTCCGGGCCTTTGGCAACACTTCACCATCCCCGTCAACAAGCTTGACGAGGGTGTTTTCGAGGACGGCCTGGGCTTCGACGGTTCCAGCATCCGCGGCTGGCAGGCGATCAACGAGAGCGACATG
>JALHLM010000634.1 GCA_022844585.1 Pirellulales bacterium
GACGATGCGCTTGACCAGGAGATAATTCGCCCCTGGTACTCCGTGACAATCCCGGACACGCTCCACACCAGGCTCTGAGCGCTCTCATCAACTTTACGTGACGCCCGTTCCAGCGCCAGGTTTTCCAACATGCGGAGACGATAGACTCCGTCCACGCTGACGAACTCAAAACGCCCATCCACCTGGATGAATTGGCCCGGCACTTCGCGAATCTCGGTGCCTTCCCGCAGCCGCGCGCTGGCCGCCCGGCGACTCGCGCGAGCCGCCGCGTCGACCGCGTTGGCAGGACTAGCGGCCGCGCCGCTACCCGAAGTACCCGAAGAGTCCCGGGTATGCGGTCCCGGCTGCGCAAAAGACCAACCGGCTCCCGCGGCCGCCAACAGCAATAGCAACGCCAGCCGCGGCCAGGTCCTCGCGGATCGAAAGCGCGCAAAAGCCACGGCGAACCTTGCCTCTGCCGCTAAATGGCGTGGGGGAGCGTTAAACGATGGGGGGCGAACGTCACTCAGCCCGCCTTGGGCATCGCCAGGGCGTGCAAGGTCAGCACGGCGCCGACGGAGATCACCAGCCAACCGATCCAGGGCGCCGGCGTGATCGTCTTCCGCACATCCGTCGTATTCGACACCAGGTTGGTGAACGACAGATCGTTGGCCAGGGTGCGCTCGGGCTTGGGAATCAGACGTTCGCTGGCGGCCTGGTTCAATACATACGTATCCACCATCCGCACCTGGATGCCAATCAGAATCAACACCACGCCGATCACGAAATAATGGTTGCGGTTCAGTTCCATGACTTACGCCTCGCCAGTTTCCATACGACCAATCCGTGCGCACGAGCCGCGCGCCCATCCAGGTCATGTATCGATCACCCAACGACTGGCACTTCATCCCAGTAGCCCAGCAACCGCCGTTCTTTAGCGACGCAGCGACACGCGCACCGAATGTGCAATGAAAAGGCATTCTCCGCAGCACAGCGAAAATCACGGCCGTGGCATCAAACCCCGCAAGAGTGGAAAGAACGGCGCATCCCGATGAACAGCGGAGGCGCTGACGAGAAGAGGGAATGACGAATGTCGAAATCCGAATGACGAATGAATGACGAAATCCGAATGTCGAATGTTAGTTGACCAAAACCGCCAGTGTTTCGAGGCATTCAGTCATTCGAAATTCGGATTTGATTCGTCATTCAGACTTAGAAATTCGTCATTCCCCCTTCTCTCCTCTGCGTCACTGCGCCTCCGCGTTTCAATCTGGAATCCACCCTTACTTTCCTTCCCCGCGGAATTCCCCCACCCAACGATCGACGCTGTTGCGCAGCGAATCCACCGTCGCCGCTTCCAGCAACTCCGATTCGTCCGCCTTCACCACGGCCGCCATCACCTCAGGGTGATCGACCCAATCGGACGGGCCGAATTCGCGGACGTCGAGGAACGTCTCGGAGAACGTCGCCGTCTGCTTGGGGACTGCCTTCAGCCCCTCCTTGGTGTACAAGATGTGGTACGTGAGCGAGCCGTACATCAGCGCGGCGCCGGTCAGCATGCCCAGGAAGAAACCTCCGAATCGTTTCACGGCGACTCTCCCAGCAAGGGCGTGATATCCGTTTCCTATTCCCGCCTGACTATGCGGCGATCGAACCCTCGACCATAATGCCGCCCTCCGGTCAGCGTCAATGGAACCGTCCCTGCATCCGCCGCGAAAAACGTCCGGTTCCCTCGAACTGGTTGTGCTGTTCGCTGCAATCGTCTTTCCCAGCTTCGCCACCTGGCTCTACTTCACATGGCTCGGCGGCCATCCGTCGTCACGCCCCGCCTACGCCATCACGAAGCTGCTGCAATTCACGCTTCCCCTCGTTTGGTTAACCTGGACGAACGGCCATTGGCCCGTCCAACTCGTCCGACCGCGGTCCCGTGATTTGCTGGAAGGCCTCGCCTTTGGGCTCGCCGTCACGCTCGCCGGCCTGGCCCTTTACTACGGCTTCCTCCGCGGCGGTCCCCTGCTCGGCACGGCGCCCCGCGAACTAACCAGTAAACTCTCCGGATTCGGCATCCTCAGGGCCGGGCACTTCCTGGCGCTGGCGACGTTCTATTCCTTAGCGCATTCGTTGCTCGAGGAATACTATTGGCGCTGGTTCGTGTTCGGCGGCCTGCGCCGCTACATTCCGATCACACTAGCGATCGCGATTTCCAGCCTCGGCTTCATGGCCCACCACGTCTTGCTCATCGGCCATTTCCTCCACGGCTATGGGCCAGCCACCTGGCTACTCTCAGCCGCCATCGCCATCGGCGGCGCCGTTTGGTCCTGGCAATACCAACGCACCGGCGCCCTCTACGCCTCCTGGATCGGCCACCTGGTCATCGACGCCGGCCTGATGTGGATCGGCTACGACCTCTGGAGCGCCACGTAAACGAACCAATCATGGAGCCGGAAGCGTTAGCGCCCGGAGCGCACTGATATCGACGCCTTTATCCGACTCACTCCGGGCGCTGACGCTTCCGGCTCTACGAAAAAATCGTTACCCCACGTCCGCCAACTCCAGCGCATGCCCAAAGCGTTGCAGCACCATCTTGCGGATGCGCGCGAAGTTCACGTCGCTCAACCCAGGATCACGCTCAATCAACGCCTGCGCATC
The DNA here is from genome assembly GCA_022844585.1 of Pirellulales bacterium. Taxonomy (GTDB): domain Bacteria; phylum Planctomycetota; class Planctomycetia; order Pirellulales; family JALHLM01; genus JALHLM01. The sequence continues at coordinate 2,629 of JALHLM010000634.1, forward strand.
GCGCCGGGCTTCGTTGAGAATCTCCCGATCGCGCTCCAAATCAGCAATCAACAACGGCGGCATCCCGCTCTGCTGCGTCCCCAACAAATGCCCCGGTCCACGCAGCGCAAAGTCAAGCTCCGCTAACCGAAAACCGTCGGTGGTCGAAACGAACGCCTCGATGCGCTCCTTGACGTCATCCGACTCGCTTAACGTGAACGCCGTGCAATACCCGGGAAACGCGCCGCGACTGATCCGCCCGCGCAGTTGATGCAGCTGCGCAAGCCCGAAATGATCGGCCCCTTCGATGGTCATCAACGTGGCGTTCGGGAC
>JALHLM010000635.1 GCA_022844585.1 Pirellulales bacterium
TAACAACGCCAATCCACTCCACAAGAGAAAGCTGGGGACGGCCGCTGGGCGAAACCAAGAGAGAAGCACGGCGGTTGCAGCTTCGATCAGCATGGCAGGCGCGACCACCCAGGTGATGTTCACGGTATGGCGCTGTTCATAGGCGGCGAATTCGGCGCTGCCGACGCTCGCGAACAACGGGTAGTGAACGACCTGTACGAACCAAATGAGCCCAACCATGTACAGAGATGATCCGAGGTGGGCCAGAAACAAGAGTCTAACGAGCGGGTGATTCATGCAAGATCCCTTTACACGGCTTTCGCTGAAGGCGGGGCGCTTGCCGGCTTTGTGCTCGTCCATTCCGCGGACTCGATCAACCTCCGTGTTGTCTCATGCCGGTAGCAGAACATGGCCTCCAGCTTGCGCCGGACGAACCAGCCGCCGAGCCAACGCCCGACTGTTCCAAGCGGAATCGCATAATCGACCTCGTCCCGCAACATGGTTCCTCCCTGTCCATCCCCGAGGAACCGATGGCGATGATACCAATAAGCGAAAGGCCCTGACTCCTGGCGATCCGCGAACAGACGCGGCGGATCGTATTCGGTGTGAATTGCGACCCAGCGAATCGGCAAGAGTCCGATTCGACCGTGCAGCACGACTCGACTACCTACCTGAAGGGATGCGGCGGATTCCGCTGGCTTCATGTTCTCCCAGGGCGGAATGAGTTGCTGCAGGGCGTCCCGGCTTTCGTGAAATCGAAACACTACCTCCGGCGACGCGTTGATTTTGCTTTCCTTGACAAAATGCGAGCACATCGCCGGCGCTGTGAGACGATCACCGCCCCGGTGTTTGGCCGCATCCCACAGAATCATGGCGAACGGAATCCACCACAAGAGGTCGTTCGTCAGGATCGTTAATCCGAAGAGAGGTGGAAACGTCCCTCGAAGCAGCGCTACCAGGAATCCAATTGACATCACCACTGCCCGGATGACGCAGATCATGGCGCTCTTGAACCTGGCCCCCGACCTTCAGGAATAGATTCTGCACTTACCGCGAACCGACCACCGCCGCGATCCCGTCAAGGAGACCGACGTTCGCCCGATCGCCACCACGCTCGACTGGCACAAACAACGACGCATGTGGACGGCGCTTCAGCAGAGAATTCGCGAGGAACCAGCCAATTCGCGGCAGGTTGTCTCCGCCACGCGAACGCAACGAGGTTGCTAACAAGCAAGGGATTTCTAAACCGAGAGCGCGAGAGTTCGCGGGTGATTTCTCGGCGGGACGGAACCAACCCTCACCAAGGGCGCTCCCCGCGAGAAATCCGAGAGCGCCGCACGAACACCACCGTCGTCGCAAAGTCTTTCGCAGACTGCGGATAACTCGTGACCCACGTTAGCCCCGCTTCGCGTCGCCAGAGCTAACTCCGGTGTCGCTCTGAGTTCGCGAGAATAAATGAGTACGCCCGACAGGAATCGAACCTGTAACCTGCGGATTAGAAGTCCGCTGCTCTATCCAGTTGAGCTACGGGCGCTTGAGGCTTACATATAGGACCCAATTGCTGTTTTTGTTCCTGTTGGTATTATGCCTACGACACCCGTTGCGACACCCGACACCCAACGCACGGATAGCCAACATGGCAAATCATACCAAAAGCGAGAAACCGGCCAAACCGCATGCGGACTACGCGCTGTTCGCCCACCAGAATGGCCAGTGGGCGAAGAAGGTTCGGGGTAAGACGCATTTCTTCGGTGTATGGCGCGACCCTGACGCGGCGCTGGCGAAGTGGCTGGCCGAGAAAGACTACCTCATTGCGGGCCGGACCCCGCCGGCCAATTTGAACGGCCCGACGCTCCGAGACTTGTGCAATCGGTTCCTGACCCATAAGCAACACCTCGTCGACACCAGGGAACTGACGCCCCGTTCGTTCGCCGACTACCACCGCGTATGCGGCCGGATTCTCGCCAGTTTGGGCAAGGAGCGGTTGCTTGACGATCTTCGCGCCGAAGACTTCGAACAATTCCGCGTCGCCCTGTCGAAGTCGCTGGGGGCTGTCTCACTCGGCAACGAGATTCAACGCGTCCGCGTGGTGTTCAAGTACGGCTACGACGCCGGGCTGATTGATAACCCGGTTCGCTACGGGGCGGGATTCAAACGACCGAGCCGGAAGACGCTGCGACTGGAACGCAACGCCAAGGGTCCGCGAATGTTCGAGGCGGACCAGCTTCGGGCGATGCTCAAAAAATCCGATGGGCAGTTGCAAGCCATGCTGTATTTGGGAGTCAACGCCGGCATGGGCAACATCGATTGCGGCAACCTGCCGCTGACGGCCCTGGACCTGACCAGCGGTTGGTTGAACTACCCGCGACCAAAAACCGGTGTGGCTCGACGCGTGCCGCTGTGGCCCGAGACGGTCAAGGCGTTGTTGGAAGTCGTGGAGAAGCGGAAGGCACCGAAGTCGAACGCCGACGCCGGACTACTGTTCATCACGAAACGCGGTCTGCGATGGAGCAAGGACACGCAAGATAACCCGATCACGAAAGAGACGGTCAAACTGCTGAAGTCACTGGGTCTCCATCGGCCCGGCCTGGGCTTCTACGCGTTGCGCCACACTTTCGAAACGATCGGTGGTGAGTCTGGGGACCAAGTCGCGGTGAATGCCATCATGGGGCACGCTGACGCGTCTATGAGCGCCGTCTATCGCGAGCGGATCAGCGACGAACGCCTACACGCCGTGACGGACCACGTTCGCCGGTGGCTGTTCGGCAAGTCGACGAAGCATCCGAAATAAGTACAATACAGCCAATGCTGGGCTTGCTGCCTTATGGCGGTTTTCCAACGGTCTGACTACTGCTTTTTCGCAGGACCAAGGGGGGAATCGAGAAATGCGCGATCAGTACTACGTTGCGCCGGACGCCACCGAACGGCAGGAAGCACTTGGGAACCTGATGTCTG
>JALHLM010000636.1:0-1746 GCA_022844585.1 Pirellulales bacterium
CATTCTACTTGCACTTGCTGAGTAATGCACACACCGGCGCGCCCGCGTGGGGGAGCGGACGTTGATACGAGTACGACGTTGGCGAGCGATCGACGTCAATTCCCCCTCGCTGGCGCGTCGGGCTAGTGGTTCGTCACACGTCGATTTTCGGGTAAATGGTTCACCGTGGGTGCCTGGGGCTGGGGCAGTCCGTCACGGTAGCCAAGTCGAATCCACTGGGGCATCGAGTCGATTTGTCGGTTCGTTGAACGAAGCCCCAAAAACTTGGACTAGGGTGGCCGCTTAGCCACTGCCCCTGCCCCAGGCACCCACCTCAATTCATTCACCCGAAGTACGAACTGTGACGAACCACTAGTGGGGTTCGTGCCGCGTGGACGCGCTGGAAAGCCGCTTATCGGAAATCCCGCGATTGCGAGCTGATCTTCAGCCGCCGCGACAAATCCTCCAGCTTCGTCACCACCACGTGGATCACGATCCCTTCGCGTTGCAGCTTGCCGTGGGCGATCATCGCCGCCGCCGTGCGGGCCGCCTGGTAAAAGCGTTCCCAGGTGTTTTGATGCACCACCAGGTTCGCCACGCCGGTTTCGTCCTCGAGCGTGACGAACGTGATTCCCTTCGCGGTGCTCGGCCGTTGTCGCACCAGCACCAGCCCGGCCACCTTCACCAGGCCATCGGCCGGCAGCGTGGCGAGTTGTTCCGCGGGCGCGATGCCGAGCCGGTTCAACTCCTCGCGCACGAACGAAATCGGATGCGCGCGGAGCGTCAAGCCAGTCGTTTCGTAATCCTGCGCCACCTCGGCGGCCGCGCTTAACTCCGGCAACTCGACGAGCGTATCATCTTCCGCGGCGAGATCGGCCAACAGCGGCAATTCCCGCGCCTTGGGATCCTGCCCGAGCGCCTCCCAGAGCGCTTGCCGGCGATTCATCCCCAGCGACCCGAGCGCATCAGCCTCGGAGAGCGCGGTGAGCGCCTTGCGCGGCAAATGCGCGCGGCGTGCAAGATCTTCCGTCGAGCGGAATGGGCCCCGCTTCCGCGCGCGCAGGATCGACTCGGCGTGCGACTCGGAAAGCCCCTGCACCAACCGCATGCCGAGACGAATCGCCGGCGTGCGATCGACGACTGTGGGAGGCGTCTCCGACGCCGATGGAGACGACATCGGTGATAAATCCGCTGTTGCATCATCATCGTCCAACGCATCGGCGTCGGAGACGCCTCCCACAGTCTTATGTTCTCGCGCAGCCGAATGGACTTCGATGTCTTCCAGCGTGCAATCCCAGCCGCTCTCATTCACATCAATGCGGCGGACCTCCACGCCGTGCTCTTTCGCGTTGCGGACCAACTGCGCCGGGGCGTAGAAGCCCATCGGTTGGCTGTTGATCACCGCCGCCGTGAACGCCGCCGGGTAATGGCATTTGAGCCACGCCGACACATAGACCAACAGCGCGAAGCTTGCCGCGTGCGATTCCGGAAAGCCGTACTCGCCGAAGCCCCGAATCTGATGGAACACGCGCTCGGCGAATTCGAGGCTCAGCCCGTTGGCCACCATCCCTTTGAGCAACTTCTCCTGAAACTCGCTGATCAACCCAGGACGGCGCCAGGCCGCCATCGCGCGGCGGAGTTGATCGGCCTCGCCGGGCGTGAAGCCGGCCGCCACGACGGCGAGCCGCATCGCCTGTTCCTGAAAGAGCGGCACGCCGAGCGTTTTTTCGAGTACCTCGCGGATGGCGTCGTTCGGATAGCTGACCT
>JALHLM010000636.1:1756-2930 GCA_022844585.1 Pirellulales bacterium
AATACGGATGCACCATGTTCCCCTGAATCGGCCCCGGGCGGACGATGGCCACCTCGATCACCAGGTCGTAATAACAGCGCGGCTGCAACCGCGGCAACATGCTCATCTGCGCGCGGCTCTCGATCTGGAACACCCCCATCGTGTCGGCCTGGCAGATCATGTCGTAAACCCGCTGATCTCCCTCTGGCACATCGGCCAACGTGAGTGCGCGCCCATGATGCTGTTCCACCAGCTCGAAACATTTGCGGATTGCCGTCAACATGCCGAGCGCCAGGCAATCGACTTTGAGGATGCCGAGCTCGTCGAGATCGTCCTTGTTCCACTCGATCACCGTCCGCCCTGCCATGGCGGCGTTTTCGATCGGCACGAGCTCGCACAAAGGCGTGTGCGTGATCACCATCCCGCCCACGTGCTGCGAAAGATGCCGCGGGAAGGTGATCAAATCCTGCACGAGCGCGACGAGTTGCCGCCCCACGACCGATTCCGGGTCGATCCCCACGTCCGCGCAGCGCTGCGCGAGGTTCGGCTCGTGGTGATAGCCTTCCAGCCGCTTGGCCAGCCGATCCACGAGATCGAGCGACAGCCCAAGCGCCTTGCCGACATCACGCACGGCGGAGCGCGCACAGTAACGAATCGCCTCGGCCGTCATGCCGGCGCGGTCGCGGCCGTATTTCTCGTAGATGTACTGCAACACCTCCTCGCGCCGCTCATGCTCGAAATCGACGTCGATGTCGGGCGCTTCGTTCCGCTCGCGGCTGATGAACCGCTCGAACAGCACGTCGAGACGCCCGGGATCGACCGACGTCACGCCGAGACAATAACAGACCGCGGAATTCGCCGCCGACCCGCGCCCCTGGCAGAGGATGCCGCGCGAGCGCGCGAAACGGACCAAATCCCAGACGGTGAGAAAGTAGGCCTCGTAGCGCAATTCTTCAATCAGCGCCAGCTCGTGCTCCAATAATTGGCGCAATCTCTCCGGCACGCCGCCGGGATAGCGTTCCCGCGCGCCGGCCTCGGTCAGCCGGCGCAGGTAGGTGATCGGCGTCTCGCCCGGCGGCGCGAGCTCCTCGGGATACTCGTAACGCAACTCATCGAGCGAAAAGTGGCAGCGATCGGCCGCTTCGACGGTACGCTCCAGGCAGCCGGGAAACGCCGCGAACATTTGCGCCAACTC
>JALHLM010000637.1 GCA_022844585.1 Pirellulales bacterium
GCTCATCGAAGTATCATCCTGACTGGGTCATCGCCAGCGCTAGCGGCGGCGCCAATGCGCTGTGGCTCACTTAATGGCTCGCTGAGGCGATGGATTTGCGGCCCGGGATGCGGGTGCTTGATTTGGGCTGCGGGCGGGCGATGTCGTCGATCTTCCTGCACCGGGAGTTCGGCGTGCAGGTGTGGGCCACCGACTTGTGGTTCAGCGCCTCGGAAAACCTGCAGCGCATCCGCGACGCGGGAGTCGAGGATGGCGTTTTTCCCCTTCACGCGGATGCCCGCGCGCTGCCGTTCGCGGCGGAGTTCTTCGACGCCATCGTGTGCGTTGATTCGTTTATCTATTACGCGACCGACGATATGTATCTGAATTACTTCGCTCGCTTTGTGAAGCCAGGCGGCCAGGTGGGGCTGTCCGGCGCGGGGCTAACGCGAGAAATTGACGGGGACCTTCCCAGCCACCTGCGCGCGTGGTGGACGCCCGATCTCTGGTCGCTGCATTCGGCGAACTGGTGGCGCCGGCACTGGGAACGGACCGGCATCATGGAAATTGAGTTGGCCGACACGATGCCCGACGGCTGGCAACTTTGGCGCGACTGGCACAAGGTAATAGCGCCAGACAATGAACCTGAAATCACGGCGCTCGAAGCGGATCAAGGCAGTCACCTCGGCTACGTGCGACTGGTGAGTCGCCGCCGGCACGACACGAGTCTCGAAGAGCCGATCGTGTCCATCCCGATGCTCTACTCGAAACAGCCACTGTTGCGAAGCGAGTAGTCGAGATTCTGAGGTGATTGAATTGGCGGCCGAGAATTTGCCTGTCGCCCGACCATTACGCTCGCTTAGTGTTTGTCGTCAAACGGTCGCTCCACGGCTCCCTGAACGTCCGCGATCATCCGTCCCACGCCGGGAAGCTTGGCCGTGCGGAAGAGCCAGTTGAGCCCCTTCTTGATCTGGTCCTTGTGAACCTCAAGAGACTGTTGCAACAGTTGCTTGCGAGTTCCCACGTCGAAGGCGCTTTCCGGATTCTTGGCATATTGCTGCATGGTTGGCTGAGCGAGGAGCGCCCGCACGGTCGACTCATCCGCTTCGATGCGCAAGTGACGCAGCGAGGCGGCCAGACCGCCGGCGGGGTTTGTCAGGAAGTGGTCGAAGTCCAGCCAAAAAACCCGTTCGGGAAAGCGGATGGCGGCCGCATGCAGGGAGCTGACCTCGCACAGCCAACTCATGGCTACGCACTCGCCAGGGGAGAGGTTCGCTAAGCGCCAATGCTCGTAACCGAGCCTTTGATGGAGGCGGTTCAACCGGCGCTCCGCCTGGCTGGTGATGTCGCTCATCGCCCCGTCGAGCATCGCCGCGAGGAACGTGACCGGCGAGACGACCATCAGGATCGCCCGCGACGTCGGCACGCGCTCCAAGAGCAGCTCGGCCATCTCCGACACGAAACTCGTGGCCTTGATGACGGACGTCTCGCCGGATTCGAACGTGCGCGACCAGAGCGCCAACAACGTGTCGAGTCGCTGGTTAAACTCGGCGGCGTTCCATGGACAGCCGGGCCGGCCTAGCTGAAGCTGCACGTCAGCTAGAGTGCGCAGCATTTTCGGCTCACGGAGCGAGAACAGCCCCGGGGCGTCGCCAAGCAGACGCGACAGCAACGTCGAGCCGACGTGCGAGATATGAAAGATGAAGTGGCAGCTTCGCGGCAGCGCGGCAGCGGCGCCCTGCACTTGATCCCATGGGATGGAGTCGTCCATGACGCTGGGCGCAGCCATCCTCGCATCGAGGAAGCTGGCTTTGGCGTAGTCGGCTCGGCTTAGGCGGAGGAACTCAACGGCATCGCTGTCCTGCTGGAAGGCGAAAGGAAAGAGCGCGGGCGAAGCCGTCAATTCGTCCGCGAAGGTCGTTTCAGCCATCGTTTTCACTCCGTTGCGCGCGGAACGACCTTGGCAATGCCGTTTCGACTAGACGGGCAGGGCGTTGAACGCGATGGAAATCCGTTCGCCCGTGCCGAAGTAGGGGTTCACGCAGTGGTAGAGCCAGCCTGGGAACAAGATCATCATGCCGGACTGGGCCTTCACGAGCAACTTTTGTCCGAACGGGCTGCCGGGCGTGGACACCATCTCGGTAAACGGCCGGGGATCGAGAAGTTCGAGTTGCCCGCTCAGCGGGTGATCAGGGGCCTCGGTTCCCGCGCTGACGTAGTAGACGCCGGACCAGGCGCTGCCGGGATGATTGTGAATGCGGTGATAGTCGCCTGTCCGACAGATGTTGGCCCAACCCAGGACCTTCAGATTGCCGGTTCCACTCGTGCGAATGTTCGACCCCTCCATCATCTCGAAAGTCGTCTTCACCATGTGTTGCACGGACTCGAAGATCCACGCCTTGAGCGTCTTGATCTCGGCGTTCGGCCACTCCAGCACATCGGCCTTGGAATGCCATCCCCCGGTGTTGCTGTAGTTCTCGGAAGGCAATGTCGTCGCTTTCTCGAGAATCAAACGACGCAGCTCCCGGTTCACGGCTTCGGAATCCGGAACCTCAAAGCGACCAATCGGCGTGGGGAAGGCAAAAGCGACCTGTTTTTCCATGCTTCGTCTGCCAAGTTTGAACGGGCAAGGGGGCGCCCTACGATTCTTTTATTTTATACCACGCCCAATGCCTCCCTGCGGCACTTTTCGCCCCACGCGGCGGCGATAGAAGTGCCAGCCCGACGGAATGGATGTGCTCATGCACGAAATCGAAAATCCACCCAGCGTCGTCTAATAGATCGGCGCCCCAAGCGTTAGCTGACGTGGGCGCCGCTCAAACCACTCCGGAGGACGCGCGATGAAGCGGGTAATTGTTTTGTTGGCCCTGGTTTTCTCCATGGCCGCGGGCTCGGCGTTCGCCATTTCCTTCGGCGGGCCGGGCGGGGAGTGGCCGGAGACCTGGCC
>JALHLM010000638.1 GCA_022844585.1 Pirellulales bacterium
TGCGCCCCTTTGGCGCGACGTTCTTCGTGTTCAGCGACTACATGCGGCCGTCGGTCCGCCTGAGCGCCATTATGGGCTTGCCGGTCCTGTACATCTTCACGCACGATTCGCTCGGCGTTGGAGAAGACGGCCCGACGCATCAGCCGATCGAGCACCTGGCGGCGTTGCGGGCCATTCCGCATTTGATCACGATGCGTCCCGGCGATGCGAATGAAGTGGTCGAAGCGTATCGCGCCGCCGTGCAATTCAAAGATCGCCCGACGGCCTTCGCGCTGACGCGGCAGAACCTGCCGACGTTCGACCGCACGAAGTACGCCCCGGCGGCCGGCGTGGCGCGCGGAGGCTACGTGTTGGCTGATGCCGAGGGCGGTAAACCGGACATTTTGCTGCTGGCCACGGGCAGCGAAGTTGCGCTCGCGGTCGACGCCTACGAAAAACTCAAGGCCGAAGGGATCAAAGCCCGCGTCGTGAGCCTGCCGTCGTTCGAGTTGTTCGAGTTGCAAGACGCGGCGTATCGCGAGAGCGTGCTCCCGAAGCAAGTCACGGCGCGCGTTGCGATTGAAATGGGCATCGTGCAAGGCTGGGAGAAGTATCTCGGCGAGCGCGGCCGCTTCATCGGCATGAGCGGCTACGGCGCCTCGGCCCCCGGCGGCGTCCTGGCGAAGCACTTCGGCTTTACCGCGGACAACGTGATCAAGGTGGCCAAGGAAGCGCTTAAGTCATAGCGGGCAAGTCAACGCCGTCTCGCTCCAAGCCCAGGGAAGGCCCTCGTAGATTTTGCGGTACAATTCGATCTGGATGGCCTTCCCTGGGCTTAAACGATAAAGCGACTCTCGCATGCCGTATGCAATCTACGACCAGGTCGCCGCGGCGCTTTCCACGGACGGAGCGGAAGCCGCGCTCACGCAACTCGCCGATCATCTGCGCAGCGCAGCGCGCTACCACGAGCTTTGCGACGCGCTATTGATGCGGGCCCGGCTCCGGCTTGGCCTGCCGATCATCATGACGCAGCCGCTCGATGATCTGCGCGATCCCGTCCGCACGCAAATGGAAAACGCCTGCATCGAGATCTATCGCGAAGTCGGCACGCTGCTGCTCCGCGCCGGACGCGTGCGGGAAGGTTGGATGTATCTGCGTCCGGTTGGCGAGCGCCCGGAAGTTGCGAAGGAACTCGCGCAACTGACGCCGAACGCGGAAAACGTCGACGCCCTGTTAGAACTGGCGATTCACGAAGGAGTCGCCCCGCGTTGGGGTTTTGAACTGCTGCTCCGTGAACGGGGCATGTGCAACTCGATCACCATGTACGACGGCGTGATGTCGCAGCGCCCGCTGCGAGATCGCCGCGCCGTGGCCGGGCTCTTAGTACAGCACCTTTACCAGGAGTTGGTGCGCAACATCCGCGGAGACATCCAACGCCGCAAGGGTGAGACGGCCAATGAGGAATCGCTCGCGGCGCTGATCCGCGATCGCGCCTGGCTGTTCGACGAAATGAACTACCACGTCGACGCCTCGCATCTGGCGGCCGTGGTGCGGTTCGCGCTGACGCTCGTCGATCCGGCTGAACTCCGGCTCGCCGCCGAACTTACGGATTACGGCCAGCGCCTGCACGATCAATACAAATACGCCGGCCACCCGCCGTTCGAGGACGTCTACCCGAGCCACGGTCTGTTCTTCCGCGCGCAGCTGGGCGAGCAAGTCGACGAAGCCCTCGTGTATTTCCAAGCACAAGCGGACGCGACCGATCCCACGACGGAAGGAACCGAGGCCTCCGAAGTCTACGTAGCGCTCCTGGCGCGGCTCGAAAGATTCGACGCAGCCCTTGAAGCCGCGGCGAAGTATTGGCCTCCGGGCTCGCGTTTAACCGGCTTCGCGCCATCGCTCTTAGAATTAGGGCATTTGGCGCACAAGAACGACCGCCTCGCCACGATCTGCCGCGACCGTGAAGACCTGGTGGGATACGTCGCGGGATTGCTGAACGGAGCAACCGCGGAATGTCGAATGTCGAAATCCGAATGACGAATCAAATCCGCATGTCGAATGACTGAGTGTTGGTCAACGGATCAATTGTCATTCCACGACCATTCGTCATTCGAGCTTCGACATTCATCCGACATTCGGATTTCGAGCTTCGTCATTCCTCTCTCCCCCTCCGCGTCTCAGCGCCTCTGCGGTTCAAATGGTAGTTACCCGCGCTTCGGCCTCGGCACACGGCCGGACGGCGCGTTGTTTTGCCCTCGGCGTTTCTTTCCGCCGAAGCGGCCTTTGCCGATTTTGGGCGCGAGCTCGTCGGTGCGTTTGCCGATCGACGCACGCAGTTGCTCGATGCGATCGCGGATCCCGGCGGCGCGCTCGAATTCCAGCGCGTCGGCCGCGGCGAGCATCTCCGTTTCCAACTCGTTGATGTATTCCTCGGTGATGTATTCGGCTTCGTCGGTCCGGCCCACGGCGGCGTTGGCCTTGGCGTGCGCGGCCGCTTCGGATTCGATGCCGGTGCGGACGCTCTTCTTGATCGTTTCCGGCGTGATACCGTGTTCCTGGTTGTACGCCTCCTGCAGCGCGCGGCGGCGTTCGGTCTCGTCGATCGCGCGACGCATCGACTCAGTCACCTTGTCGGCATACAGAATCACCTTGGCGTTCACGTTGCGCGCGGCGCGGCCGATGGTTTGAATTAACGACGTCTCGCTCCGCAGAAAACCTTCCTTGTCCGCGTCGAGAATGGCCACCATCGAAACCTCCGGTAAGTCGAGCCCTTCCCGCAACAGGTTCACGCCGACGAGGGCGTCGAAATGCCCCAATCGCAGATCGCGCAGTAGCTCGACGCGCTCGAAAGCGTCCAGTTCGCTATGCAGCCATTTGCAGCGGACGCCGTGCTCGGACAGGTAGAACGACAGGTCCTCGGCCAAGCGTTTCGTGAGCGCCG
>JALHLM010000639.1 GCA_022844585.1 Pirellulales bacterium
GCTGTCGGACAACTCGATGCTCTGCGCGGGCTATGCTCCCACGCATTGCGATTTCAAGGCCGAAGGCAAAACGGCGCTCAAGAAGATCACGGCAGTGCGCTTGGAGACGCTCACCGATCCGAACCTGCCGCGTCATGGTCCTGGACGATCGTTCAAGGGAACCTTCGCGCTCACGGAATTCAAAGTCCAGGTAGCGTCCGCTAAAGAGCCGGACAAAAAGGAAGACGTAAAGATCGTCTCCGCCTCGGCCGACTTTTCGCAGCCAGAGCGCGACCTGGAGCCGAACTTCGATGACAAGTCCGGGAAGCATCGCGTCGTCGGGCCGATCGAGATGGCGATCGATGGCAAGAGCGAAACCGCCTGGGGCATCGACGCCGGACCGGGCCGCAGCAATCAATCGCGCAAGGCGGTGTTCCGCTTCGAGAAGCCGCTGGAATTTCCAGACGGCGCGATCATCACGGTCACCATGTCGCAGGAACATGGCGGCTGGAACAGCGACGATCATCAAAACAACCTGCTCGGTCGCGTGCGCGTTTCGTTGACTGAAGCCGATGGCGAAGTCGCCGCCGATCCGCTGCCGGCCAGGGTGCGCGAAATTATCGTCAAGCCCGTCGCGGAACGCTCGCCGGAAGAAACGGACGCGGTGTTCCGCTACTGGCGCACGACGGTGCCGGAGTTCGCCGAAGCGAACGCCCAAATCGAGGCCCTCTGGCAGCAGTGGCCGATGGGCACGACCGCGTTGGTGCTGGAAGCCCGCGACGAGATGCGCGAGACGAAGATGCTCAAGCGTGGCAGCTTCCTCGACCCGACCGACGCGGTCACGCCGGGCGTGCCGAAGTTGTTGCATCAACTGCCCGAAGGCGCGCCGCCGACGCGATTGACATTCGCTCAATGGCTGGCCGACCGCCGCAGTCCGACAACGGCGCGGGTGTTCGTCAACCGGATGTGGCAGGCCTATTTTGGGACGGGCATCGTCAGTACGTCGGAAGACATTGGCACGCAGTGCGAAGCGCCGAGTCATCCAGAACTGCTCGACTGGCTGGCCACGGAGTTCATGGCCCGCGATTGGAGCATCAAGGAGATGCACCGGTTAATCGTTAACTCGGCAACGTATCGGCAATCGTCGCATGTGAACGACGATCTGCTGGCCAAGGATCCTTACAACCGCCTGTTGGCTCGCGGGCCGCGTGTGCGGGTCGAAGGGGAAGTGGTCCGCGACATTGCACTTGCAGCGAGCGGATTGTTAAATCCCGAACTGGGCGGGCCGAGCGTGTTCCCGCCGGTGCCGGCCAGCTTGCTCACGTTGAGCTACGCGCCGATCACGTGGCCGGAGGAAACGGGGGCGAATCGCTATCGCCGCGCGCTGTATACGTATCGCCGGCGTTCGATGCCGTACCCGGCGTTGCAGAACTTCGATACGCCGAACGCCGATTTCTCCTGCGTCCGGCGGCAGCGCAGCAACACGCCGCTCCAGGCGCTCACGACGCTGAACGAAATCGTGTTTGTCGAGTGTGCACAACACCTCGCGATGGAAATGGCCCGCGCCGGGGGCGCGACGGACGACGAGCGGATCGACTACGCCTTCCGCCGTTGCGTGAGCCGTCCGCCGATCGACGAGGAACGCGCGGCGCTGAAGGAGTTGATGCAACAGCAGGAACAACGCTTCGCCGAAGGCTGGGCGAGTCCTTGGCAAGTCGCCACCGGCAAAGAAGCGCCGCCGGAAAATCTGCCGGAGGGCGTCACGCCGGTCAAGCTGGCCGGGTACACCGTCGTGGCGCGGGTGATTTTGAATCTCGACGAAACGATCACGAAAGAGTGAGCCCACGAAACACGCGAAATGGCGCGAAAAGTGCGATTGATCGCAAATCAAGTTTAGAGCCGGAAGCGTCAGCGACCGGAGCGCAGCCAAGAACAACATTGCCACTTCCCAAGGCACGACCATGAGTATTAACCCGTTCGAAGTGCAGCGCCACATCAATCGTCGTTGGTTCTTGAAGGACTGCGGCGTCGGGCTCGGCGCGATGGCCTTGGGATCGCTGATGGCGCGCGGACAGGCGCTCGGCGCGACGGGCGCATCGCTCAATCCGCTCGCTGCCAAGGCGCCGCATTTCCCCGGCAAGGCGAAGAACGTCATCTTCCTGTTCATGGCCGGCGCGCCGAGTCACTTGGATCTGTTCGACTACAAGCCGCAGTTGGAAAAATTCAACGGCACGCTGCCGCCGCCGGAGTTGTTGAAGGGCTACCGCGCGGCGTTTATCAATCCAAGCTCGAAGTTGCTCGCGCCGAAGTTCAAGTTCGCCAAGCACGGCAATAGCGGCGCGGAGTTGGCCGAGTTGCTGCCGCACCTGGCGACCGTGGCCGACGACTTGTGCATCGTGAAATCGCTGGTCACCGACGCGTTCAATCACGCGCCGGGGCAGATCATGATGAACACCGGCTCGCAGCAGTTCGGGCGTCCGAGCATCGGCGCGTGGACGACCTATGGACTGGGCAGCGAAGCCGACGACCTGCCGGGCTTCGTGGTGATGAACTCCGCGAAGAAAGGGACGAGCGGCGGCGCGTCGAACTGGGGCGCCGGGTTTCTGCCGAGTGTCTACCAAGGCGTGCCGTTCCGCGGCGAAGGGGATCCGATTCTGTATCTATCAAGCCCGGCCGGCATCGACCGCCAGATGCAGCGCGACTCGCTCGACACGCTCGCGCGCTTAAATCAGCGCCACTTGGAAGTGACCGGCGATCCGGAAGTCGCCACGCGGATCAACTCCTTCGAGATGGCGTTCAAGATGCAAGCCAGTGCGCCGGAGTTGATGGATATCTCCGACGAAACGCCGGAAACGCTCGCGCTCTACGGCGCGAAGCCTGGCGAACCGTCTTTTGCCGCGAACTGCCTGTTAGCGCGACGACTCGTCG
>JALHLM010000640.1 GCA_022844585.1 Pirellulales bacterium
GCTGCAAGGGAATCACCGATCAGTTGCTCGATTTCTCCCGCCGTGGACCAGCCGAAAAGGACGACACCGAGCTCGGTGAGCTGACCGAAGGCGTCATCGACATGGTCCGGCATCTCGGTAAATACAAGCAGAAGCATATTGAGTTCGTCCGCAAAGGCGCGGTCCATTCGCGCGTGAATGGACAAGAGATCAAGCAGGTGCTCCTCAACCTCATCACCAACGGGCTCGACAGCCTGGATGAAGGGGGCACCGTGCAGATCGAGCTCGGTAAAAGTGGCGAATGGGCGGAGCTAGTTTTCAGCGACAACGGCTGCGGCATGACGCCCGAAGTTTTGAAGCACCTGTTTGAGCCGTTTTTCACTCGCCGTCGCGATGGGCAAGGGACGGGCCTGGGCCTGTCGATTACCTATCGGATTGTGAGTGAGCATGGCGGCACGATGGAACCCTCGAGTGATGGACCGGGCAAGGGGTCGCGGATGCGCGTCCTATTGCCCTTGGCGGAGATGAAAGCGAATCATGAAAGAACCGACAAAAGCGGAAGCGGGCAAAAGCGACTCGCGGCTGCCTAGCAGATTGAAAATCCTGTTCGCGGACGATGAGCTCGCGCTGCAGGAACTGATGAGCATCGAGCTGCCGCGGATGGGGCACGAAGTGACCGTCTGCCCGGACGGCCCAACCGCCGTCGCTGCGCTCGAACGAAACTCCTACGACTGCATCATCGTGGACCTCGATATGCCCGGCATGAGCGGCATTCAGGTCATCGGCAAATGCAAGGAGCTCTCGCCCGATACGGACGCGGTCGTCCTCACCGGCAAAGCGACGTTCGAAACGGCCCGCGATGCGCTCCGCTACGGCGCGTTCGATTATCTCACGAAGCCGTGCAAGCTCATCGATTTGAAGACGCTGCTGGGCCGCGTGGCGACCAAGCGCGAATGGGTCAACAAGTGCAAGGCGCTGAAGCATCAGCTCGAGCGCGTGCAAGGAAAGACCGAACTCGTCGGCGATAGCCCGTCGATGGCTCGCGTGAAGAAGCTGATCGAGAAGGTTGCGCCGACAAACAGCACCGTGCTGATTCTCGGCGAAACGGGCACGGGCAAGGAGCTTGTGGCTCGCGCGGTCCATCAACATAGCCTGCGCAGCGAAGCGCCGTTCGTGGCGGTCAACTGCGGGGCACTGCCGGAGGCGCTGATCGAAAGCGAACTGTTCGGCCATCGCAAGGGAGCCTTCACCGGCGCGGACGAGCATCGGACGGGGCTCTTTGAAGTCGCGCACGGCGGGACGATCTTCCTCGACGAAATTGGCGAGTTGCCGAAGTCGATGCAAGCGAAACTGTTGCGGGTGCTGGAAAGTGGCGAGATCCGCCGCGTCGGCGACAACACGGCCTTTGTGGTCGATGTGCGCGTCGTCTGTGCAACTCATCGGCAATTGCCGGAGATGGTCGAGTCCGGGGATTTCCGCGAAGACTTGATGTACCGGATCAACACGTTCGAAATCTATATCCCCGCACTGCGGGAGCGGATCGACGACGTGCCGGAGATTGCCGCCCATCTCTTCAAGCGCTTCCGTCCGGGACTCAAGACTCACGATGAGCTCTTCACGCCGGAAGCGGTCGAGCTGCTGCAGAAGCACAGTTGGCCCGGCAATGTTCGCGAGCTCGCCAACGTGATCGAGCACGCGACGATTCTCTGCGATCAACCGCCGATCGGGCCGGAGCACTTGCCGGCGCGGTTCGGCGCGTCGCGGAAGAACGGCGGACCAACCCCGAAGCTCAAGCTCGTTTCGCCCCTCTCGCTCCGTGAGCTGGAGAACCAGGCGATTCTCGATGCGCTCGATCGCCACCAGGGAAACAAACCGGCCGCCGCCGAAGATCTTGGCATCAGCCTGAAGACGCTTTACAACAAGCTGAGCCAGACGAACCAGCAGCTTGATAAAGCGGGTTAGTGTGAAACATGGGCAAGGGACTCCAGAAGGGCGCGAAATCGAGCCTTGCCCGACAAGCCGCCACGAGTCCGCCGTCAGCAGCCGACTTCGACGAAATCGTGCGGCTGATCGACGCCGCCCGGACCCGCGCCGTGGCGGCCGTCAACACAGCGCTGATCGAGCTCTACTGGAGCATCGGCGAGTACATCAGCCGTAAAATCGAATCGGCCGCCTGGGGCGAAGGCGTGGTGGAACAACTGGCCGCCCATATCGCCCGAACGCATCCCGGCTTGCGCGGGTACACTCGCAGTAACCTGTTGCGAATGCGGCAGTTCCACGAAACATACCGGGACAACTCAATTGTCGCACCACTGGTGCGACAATTACCCTGGACGCACAATCTGATCATCCTGAGCAAATCGAAGCGCGCGGAGGAACGCGAATTCTACCTCCGCATGGCGGCTACTCAGAAGTGGTCGAAACGTGAACTGGAACGGCAACTAAACGGTGCCCTTTTCGAACGTGTTGTCCTATCGCCGACAATTGTGTCACCACTGGTGACACAATTACACCCCGACGCCGTCAGCGTCTTCAAAGACAGCTATCTCGTCGAGTTCCTCAACCTTCCGCCGGGGCATTCGGAAGCGGACCTGCATCGCGGACTGGTCGAGCAACTCAAGAACTTCCTGATCGAACTGGGCCGCGACTTCTGCTACGTCGGCAGTCACTACCCGGTCCAGGTCGGCGGACGAGACTTCGAACTCGACCTGCTCTTCTTCAACCGGGCGCTCAATTGCCTGGTCGCGCTGGAACTCAAGGTCGTCGAGTTCGAGCCGGAGCATTTGGGCAAACTTCAATTCTACCTGGAAGCCCTCGACCGCGACGTGAAGAAACCGCACGAGCAACCGTCCATCGGCGTACTGCTGTGCGCGACGAAGAATCATGAAGTCGTCGAATACGCCCTCTCGCGAGCGATGTCG
>JALHLM010000641.1 GCA_022844585.1 Pirellulales bacterium
CCAGTCGTTGCGGTCCAAGAGCTCGCTGAATTCCGCCAGGGAATCGACGATGATCTCGGGGCGGTAGGCGTAGTTCTGCAGGTCTTCCTGGTGCGTGCCGCCGCTCAGCACCAGTACGCTGTGGAAGCCGAGTTGTACGGCGCCCAGGATGTCGGTCTCCATCGTGTCGCCGATCATCGTCGTCTCGTCCGTCGCCAGGCCCATTTCCTTGCGAGCGGCCCGCATCATGACGGGGCTGGGTTTGCCGACGCTAAAGGCCTTCACGCCGGTCGCGACCTCGAGCATGGCCACCATCGCGCCGCAGCCGGGCCGCAAGCCATGTTGCGTCGGGCAGTTCGGGTCGAGGTTCGTGGCGATCAACTTCGCGCCGCCCAGAATCATTCGCACGGCCGCTTCGACTTGTTCCAGATTGAACGTCCGCCCTTCGCCGACGACGACGTAGTCCGGTTCATGATCGACCACGGCGTAGCCGTTTTGATGCAGCGCGGTCAACAAACCGCCTTCGCCGATCACGAACGCGGTGCCGTCCGGTTTCTGTTGCGCGAGAAAACGCGCCGTCGCCATTGCGCTGGTGTAGACGTTCTCCTCGTCGACGTGAATGCCCATCCGCGCCAGCTTCGCCACGACATCGCGTCGCGTGCGCTGGCTGTTGTTGGTGAGCAGCCGGAACGGGATGCGCCGTGCTCGCAATTGCGCGAGAAACCGATCGGCGCCGGGAATCAGTTGCGGACCGCGGTATAACACGCCGTCCATATCGATCAAAAAGCCTTGTTTCATGGCCCTTGCCTCTCCTCCTCGGTTGAAGTCCATTGCTTGACGCATGCTGCGGACAAATTTGCTCGCGCATGCCGTCGCCTTCCGTGAACGACGAAAAAGTCATCCCTTCGGACGTTCGCCGGGAATGTCCCGAGCGGACGCAAATTCGTGTGTGGCGCTATGTCGCCCTCGGCATCATACCGCCGTGGCGTTAGCGTTCGGGGCGCGCTTCGATGCGCTTTTGATGAGGTGTGGGGAGCGTCGACCCGTGCGAGGCTCCAGCCGCGACTGCGTGCGTTTGCTACGGCCCTGTGCGATAATTGCCTCATCGTTCCGAGGAAACACTTCGCAACTCGCGTGCCAACGCATTGAACCCCCATTCAGTCGGGAATCCGCCTACCGTAGGCCGCCGAAAATGCACGCCTTGCCAAAATCCAGCATGAAACTGCACAATCGCAGGGCAGGCGTTGCCAAGCGAGTGCGCCGGGGCCGCCAAAGTAGCTAGCTGACGCGATCCAGCACGCAGAGTCGCGCACCTCACCAAGCGAAAACCATGCGAATTTTTCTGGCCGGCATCATGCAAGGCTCGTTGCGCGAAGCCGCGCTGCACGATCAGGACTATCGCGCGCGATTGCGTGAATTGCTGATCGCGCATTTGCCGGAGGCCGAAGTGTACGACCCCTTGGCCGATCACGGGGAATCGCTGACGTACGACGACGGCGTCGGCCGCCAGGTCTTCTTGCGGCACAATCAAATGTGCGGCGACTGCGACGTGGTCGTCGCATTTATTCCGGAAGCCTCGATGGGCACCGCGATTGAAATCTGGGAAGCACACCGCGCCGGCCGCAAGGTCGTCGCCATCAGCCCGCTGGCCCACAATTGGGCGGTGAAGTTTCTGAGCGACGTGCTTTACGCGTCGCTGGCGGAGTTCGAGGCGGACCTGGTGTCAGGGGCGTTGGCCGTTCGCCTTAGCGTAACTGCCTAGGCGTAGCTACCACCGACAACGGCGCCTATTCACCGCCATAGATGCGTCGCAGCCGGCGTCCGCCATACTCCCCGCGTTGACAGAAAGGACAACCGCATGGCTGTTTTCCATGTGCGCCCGGAAAATAGCGCCAACCAATAACCTGGGGAAGACGCCGAATTCGATGAATCTCGTTGGCCTCGATCTTGCGCGGCACGATAACCTCGAATCCCTCCAACGACTCGTTTTGCATGAAGAGCGCAACTGCTTCGACCGCGGTCATCTGCTCGTGCGATTGTCGATAGTGTGCCACCCACACCGGCTGTTTGTCGGGCAAACGGAAATAGACGCCCACGATTGCGCCCCCTCCGCGCCGTTTCAGCTCGCGAAGCCATTGATGGGAGATCAAGAAGTTGCGCGCTACGGGCGTAGCGAAGATACCTGGGGCGGGCAGGCCCGTTCGTTTCAATCTTGAGATCCCATTGCGGCGAATCTTCAAAGCAACTTTTTCAGGCGCGAGGTGAACAAACATCGCAAAATGAAAGCGCGAATGGAGAGATGAGTGCTCGCAACACGTTATTCATAGCGCAGCGCATCAATCGGATCCATCCGGCTCGCGCGTCGCGCGGGATAGTATCCGAAGAACATCCCCACGGCGGCGCTGAACACCAGTGCCACGGCGGCTGCTGGAAGCGAGACGACGATCGGCCATTTCGACCCGACGGTGATCGAATTGATGACCGTCATAATGCCGACCGACGCGGAGATGCCGAGCACAATGCCGACGACGCCGCCGACGCTGGAGAGGAGCATGGCTTCGATCAGGAATTGCCGGAGAATATCGCGCGATCGGGCGCCCACCGCGAGCCGAATGCCGATCTCGCGGGTACGTTCGGTGACCGAGACGAGCATGATGTTCATGATCCCCACGCCGCCGACGAGCAGCGAGATGCCGGCGATCGCCGCGAGCAGCATCGTCATCACGCCCGTGATGATGCCCATGATGCTGGCGATTTCGGCCGCGGTGCCGACTTCGAAATCGGCGGCCTCGCCCGGCGGAATCCGATGGCGCTCCATCAACAGGCTATAGGTTTCCTGCGCCGCGACGTCGATCAGCGCGGGCGATCGGGCGGACGCCATCACCGCGTCGATGTTGCGG
>JALHLM010000642.1 GCA_022844585.1 Pirellulales bacterium
ACCGAGAGCGCCTTCATCCGCAAGACGCTCGACGATCTGATCTCGCACTACACGATCGATTCGACCCGCGTGGCCATCTTCGGCGCCGAGGCGAGTGGCACCATGGCGTTCCTCACCGCCCTCGAACATCGCGACCGGTTCCGCGGTCTCGCCGCTGCCGAGGCCGCCCCACCCGCTCGTATGAAGGCGCCGGAAACCGATCCGGTCAACCGCCTGGCAATCTTCCTGGCGACCTCGGAAAAAACGCCCGCCAAGGGAACCAACGAATCTCTGAACACGCGCCTGACCGCGGCAAAGTTCCCGGTCACGCTGCATAGCCTGGGTGAGACCGCGCGGGACTTCAATCTCGAGGATGACGCGTTTCTCATTCGCTGGCTGGATGCACTGGACCGTTTCTAAGCGTCCGGGCCTGGGAATCGCGCTGCCGACAATCTCTGTGCCACCGCGGAGTGACTTGAGCTACGTCCGCCCCTTGCACGATTGACCGAAACGACCGATGCTGGTTGACTCACAACGACGGTCAAGCGGGCGAAATCGGCGATGAATATTGAAATCTGTGCAGACAAGAATGATCTGGGCCGGCGGGCGGCAACTGCTGGCGCGGCACAAATTCACGCGGCGATTGCGGATCGCGGCAGCGCGAATGTGATTGTGGCCACGGGCGCGTCGCAGTTCGAAATACTGAGCGAATTGGTGAAAGCGCCGAACATCGACTGGACGAAGGTCAATTTCTTTCATCTCGACGAATATGTGGCGATGCCGATAACGCATCCCGCGTCGTTCCGCCGCTATTTGAAGGAGCGGCTCGTCGATTGCCTGCCACAGCCGCCGCGGACCTTTCATTATCTCAATGCTGAGGGGGACGCCGCCGCAGAATGCCGCCGGCTCGGCGAACTGATCAAGCAGCATCCGATCGACGTGGCCTTCATTGGCATTGGCGAAAACGGCCACCTGGCGTTCAACGACCCGCCGGCCGACTTCGTCACGGAGGAGCCTTACATCGTCGTCACGCTCGACGACGCCTGCCGCCGGCAGCAATTCGGCGAAGGATGGTTCCCCACGTTCGAAGCGGTGCCGACCCTGGCGATCTCGATGTCGGTCCGGCAGATCATGAAATCGAACACGATCATCTGCAGCGTGCCCGACGAGCGAAAGGCGGCGGCAGTGAAGAACGCCCTCGAGGGCACAGTTACCCCGCAAGTCCCTGCTTCCATCCTGCAGGAACACCCGCGCGCGACGATATATCTCGATCCACCGGCTGCCTCGTACCTCACGAAGAAGTAGTCATTGACTCTGGTCTCTGACTCCTGAATCCCGACCCCTGACCTCAAGGCTCTCCCATGTCCGACCCCACTCCCGAACGCCCCACCGTCATCCTCTCCGGCTTCGGCGACGAGGCGGCCAATCAGAAGACTGCCGAGCAGCAGTTCGCCGCCTTCGCGGCGCTGGGCTTGCAGTATTATTCGATCCGCTTCATCGACGCCGGGAACGGCATCAAGAATGTGATGCAGCTGACAATGGCGGAGATCGCGAAGATCCGGCACCTGGAGGACGAATACGGCCTGAACGTGGCCACGCTCGGCTCGCCGATCGGCAAGGTGAAGCTGCTCGATCAGGAAGACGGCACCAAGAACCGCTTCGTGCCGTTCGACAAGTATCTCAATGATGAGGTGAAGAAAGCCTGCGAACTGGCTCACGCGTTCGAGACGAAGCTGATCCGCGGGTTTTCGTTCTATCATCCCAAGGGAACGAACCCCGCCGACCATCTGCCGCAGGCCATCGACCAGCTCGGCCAGATCGCCGAGCTGTGCCACCGCAGCGACCTGACGTTCGGCCTCGAGGTGGAAGCGAACCTCGTCGGCCAGACCGGCGACCTGCTCGCGGAAATTCATCGCCAGGTCGATCATCCGGCGATGGTGCTGATCTTCGACGGCGCCAACATCGCCACGCAGGGCTTCAGCCCGACCGAGACCTACGACCAGTACGAAAAGATGAAGAAGGGGCTCGGCTGGATGCACATCAAGGACTATCGCCATCCGCAGCGCCTGCAGCGGACGACGCATGTCGATGAAGAGGCCCTCAAACACTTCGTCCCCGCGAATCTGGGTGATAGCGCACACGAAGCGATCCTCCGTGACTTCAAGGAACTGATTCCCGCGATCGAAAAGAAGCTCACCAAGCGCGGCATCCCCGGCGTGATTCTCGATCTGGAGCCGCATCTTAAGGGTGGCGGCCAGTTCGGCGGCTTCAGCGGTCCTGACGGACTCGGCGTCGCGCTCCGCGGGCTCTGCAAGGTGCTGGATTACGTCGGCATCGATTATCACTTGCGTGATTTTGATGACGTGCGAAGTGCGCGCGGGTTTTAGTGTCGTCGCTCCTATGAACGGCGACTATGGCTGCCACAGCAGATACGTCTTGTACCCACCACTGATGTTTTTCACATCGAAGCCCGTATGCAGCAGGATGCGGGTGGCGAGGTAGCCGCGCTGGCCGACCTGGCAGTAGGTGGCGATTCCCCGGCCGCGTGGCAGTTCTTCCAGGCGAGCCCGCAAGTCATCGACGGGAATGTTGATTGCTCCGGGGATGTGGCCCGAGGCGAATTCTTCCGGCGTGCGGACATCTAGCAACAGCGGCCGTTGCTCGGGCGGCAGGGCCAGAATCGCGCCGACATCGATCTGCGGATGATCGCCCCGCAACCAGTTGGCCGCGACGAACCCAGCCATGTTGACGGGATCTTTGGCGGAACCGAATTGCGGCGAGTAGCAGAGTTCCATTTCTTCCAAATCAAAGACGGTCATTCCCGCCTGAATCGCGACCGCGATGACGTCGATCCGCTTGTCGACCCCTTCACCCCCGACGGCCTGGGCTC
>JALHLM010000643.1 GCA_022844585.1 Pirellulales bacterium
AAGGCTTGGGCCTCGTCGCGCGATTTCCCTTCGACCGCTTCGACCAACATCGAAGCGGCCGCCTGGGAAATGCAGCAGCCATCGCCGTGGAACCAGGCTTGGCAGATCCGGCCCCGCGCATCGAGCTGGAGTTCCAACTCGATCTGATCGCCGCAGAGCGGATTGTCATCCGCCGCGCGGTGCGTCGCCGCCGGGCAATGCCCGCGATGGTAGGGTTCCTCGTAGTAATCGAGGACGCGTTCCTGGTAAATATCCTCGTCGCTCACAGTCATAGGCTATTGCGGCAGGCGTTCCGTCTCGACCTTCGGCAGCGGGCCAGTGCAGGCCTTCATGAAGGCCACCAGATCCTGTTTTTCCTGATCGGTTAGGTCGAGCTTACGAACATCCTTGTCGAGGTAAGGGTTGGGGTGTCCACCCTTATTGTACCATTCCACGACCTCTTCGAGCGTCTGCTGGCTGCCGTCGTGCATATACGGCGCGGTTTGCTCGACATTGCGGATCGTGGGCGTCTTGAAGGCGCCCTTGTCGGTCTCGACCTTCGTGACTTCGAAACGGCCCAGGTCAGGCTTCTCAACCGCCATCCCCACGCCGAGGTTATGGTACTTCTCGTCGGCCAGGTTCGGCCCCACGTGGCAGGCGGTGCAGTTCGCCTTTTGGCCGAAGAACAGTTCGCGCCCGCGCTTGGCGCTGTCGTCCATCGGATGCGCCTCGGCGTCCGCCAGGGCTTTTTCGTAGAGGGCATACGTATCAGGATCGTCTTCCTTCAGGGATTCGAGATCCTGCTCCGCAAACAAGCGAAGTTGTTCGTTGTAGTCGTACGGCGAGGGTCCGGTGACAATCGCGCGCTCGAAGCTGGCGATGGCCTTGGCGACCGTGTCGATCGTCAGTCCTTCCTCCCGAAAGATTTTGGCGAACTGCAGCTTGTAGCCCGGAATCGCGCCCAAATAGGTGACGCAGGCGTCGTGCGTGTTGCCCATTTCGATGGGATTGGCGATCGGTCCCTTCGCCTGCTCTTCCAACGTGCCGGCGCGGCCGTCCCAGAATTGCACGTCGCTCAGAATGCGGTTGTAGGCAGTCGGCGAATTGCGATTTCCGGTCAGTTTTTCGATGCCCACGCCGAACTGCGTGTGCGCGGCATAGCCCTGCTCCGGATCATGGCACCCCGCGCAGGCAATCGCGGTGTCTTTGGCCAAACGGGTGTCGAAATAGAGCTGACGGCCGAGCTCGATCTTGGCGCGAGTCAACGGGTTAGCCTCGAGCCCTTTTACCTGGTCGATGCCGGCGTTCAGGCCCAGCGGCAGTTCGATCTGGAGGATTTCGTGATTTTTCGGGTCGTCCAGCCAGGCTTGGATTTGGGCCGTGGTCAGCGGACCCTCGCCGGGAATCCCCGCGGTGAGCTCCGGCGTGCCGAGCAATACCGGTTCACTGGCACTGGAGGCGGGAGCAGCCGCTTTGACGGATGCCGCAGGCGTCGTCGGTTCAACGGACGCGGCAGAATCGGGAGTAGTGGCGGCCGCCTGCGTTGTCGTCACCGCGACCGCAGGGGTCGCGTCGGGGACGATCGCGGTCGATTGATCGCAACCCTGGCAAATCATGGTCACGGCGACCAGACAGAATGGCGAAGCCAAGCGGAGCCGCATACGGGAATCCTCGTCAAGGATGGAAGCTAGGGGGGAGTCGCTGGCGGGCGTCGCGCCGATTCCGGCCCGACGGCTTGAAGTATATCAATAATCATTATTATTTCAAGGTTGTCGAGAAGTAGATTCCGAGACCCGCCCGCCAGCGACCCTTTGACCGCTCGCCGCACCGCCGGTAGCCTGAATCCAATCATGGCAAGATGGCCGCGGCACGTTTGGACGACGCTTTTCACCTATGGCACGATGTTCGTGCTGTTTCCGCTGCTGTGCTGGGGCGCTTACAAGTGGTTGCGCCCCTAGTCGCTCGTCGGCCTTAAGGTTTCGGCACGTGGCCGTTTTGCTTGAGCGACGCTTGCCAGTCCTGCAAGAGTCGCAACGCGTCGAGCGGCGTCGTCTGGTTCACGTCCAACGTCCGCAGGCGATCCAAGAGCGGATGCTCCGCCGGTTCGAACAGCAAGAGTTGCAAGTCACCGGCCTGTTTTTTCTTCCCGCGCCGCGCTAGCTTCGCCTGGCCGCGCTCGTCCAATTGCTCGGACTCCAATTGGCCGAGGATCTCCTTGGCCCTTTCGTTCACCGAACGGGGAATGCCGGCCAGGCGCGCGACGTGGATGCCATAACTCTTATCCGCCGCGCCCGGCACGATCTTATGCAGGAAGATCACCTGGTCATCCCATTCGCGCACGGCGACGTTCAGGTTCGTCACGCCGGAGAGCGACTTCGCCAGTTGCGTTAGCTCGTGGTAATGCGTGGCGAACAGCGTCCGACAACCTATCTGGTCGTGCAGATGCTCGACGACGCTCCAGGCGATCGACAAGCCGTCGTAAGTGCTGGTGCCGCGGCCGATTTCATCCAGGATCACTAGGCTCCGCGCGGTCGCCGTGTTGAGAATCCGCGCCGTCTCCGTCATTTCGACCATGAACGTGCTGCGCCCGCGCGAAAGTTCGTCGCTCGCGCCAACGCGGGCGAAGATGCGATCGGCGATGCCAATCGTGGCGTTCCGCGCGGGGACGTAACTGCCGAGCTGCGCCATGAGCGTGATCAACGCCACCTGGCGGATGTACGTGCTCTTGCCGGCCATGTTCGGGCCGGTGATCAGTAGCACAAAGCCAGCGTCTGGCGCGGCGGTGACGTCGTTGGGAACAAATGTACCGTCCGGCTCCGTGAGGTCTAAAACGGGATGCCGGCCGTCGACAATCTGCAACAACGGTTCGTCGACAACCGTCGGCCGG
>JALHLM010000644.1 GCA_022844585.1 Pirellulales bacterium
GACCTTCGACAACAACGGGTGCATCAACGATCCCTTTCCAACACGTAACGAGCCAGTGCTTCCAAGCTGGCGGCTCGCTGCCCCAGTCCGGCCAAAGCCGTGCATGCCTCGTCAACGAGCGCTACGGCCCACTGACGGCTCTCCTCGGTTCCGAGCAACCCCGGGAAGGTGAGTTTCCCTCGCCCGGCGTCTTTCCCCACGCGTTTTCCCAGCGCGGCCTCGTTTCCCTCGACGTCCAACAGGTCGTCAGAAATCTGGAAGGCCACGCCCAGCGCCGCGCCGTAATCTTCCAGAGCCCTGAGTTGTACGTGATCGGCCCCCGCGGTGATCGCTCCCAATTTCAGCGAAGCCAGAAACATCGCGCCCGTCTTGCGGCGGTGGATCGACTTGAGCGATTCCAGGTCGTTCGCCGCGTCGACGCCCGCCAGGTCATCCGCTTGCCCACCCACCAATTGCGCCGCGCCGGCCGCCTTGGCCAATTCCCGGCAGCACGTGACTGCCGCTTGAGCCGGCCGCACATCATGCGCCAGGACGTCGAACGCCAGCGTTAACAGCGCGTCGCCCACGAGAATTGCCAGGCCATCTCCATAGACCTTGTGGCAGGTCGGTCGTCCGCGACGCAGGTCGTCGTCGTCCATCGCCGGCAGATCATCATGGACCAGCGAATAGCAGTGGACCATCTCGACCGCACACGCGGCGGCCAGCGCCGCATCATCGTGATCCGAACCGCAAGCCTCGGCCGCCATTAACACCAGGAGCGGACGTAAACGCTTGCCGGGAGCCAACAAACTGTAAGCAATCGCCTCGCGCAAGCGTGCCGGGCAGCCGTCCGGAAGACGGTCGACGTAGCTCCGCAGAGCGGATTCGACGCGCGGCGTCCGTGCGGCGGCGAGCTGCGGGAACGAAGCGACCGTGGCGCTCACCGTGCTTGAGGCAGAAACCCTGCCGTCCCCAGGGGATACGATTTCACCAGCCCCCATTCTAAAACAGCGCGGGCGGTTCGTCTATCTGGGGGGGATCGCTCACTTTGGGTTTCGGCCGCTCGGCCTTGGTCCGGTTATTCCCGGCGGACCGCTTACGGGAACGCTGCTGCCCCTCGCCGTCGGTGGCCGTGTCGTCAAACGGCGTGGAAATCGGGTTTCCCTCGGCGTCAACGCCGCTCAACAGCTCGATTTTCCGCTCCGCCCGTTCCAGCAACTGGTGGCAATCCTTGAGCAACCCGACGCCGGTCTCGTACCGGGCGAGGGAGTCCGCCAGGCCAAGCTGCCCTTCCTCCAGGTCACGGACAATTCCCTCCAGGCGCGTGAGCGCCTGCTCAAAACTCGGGGGAACGGATTCGTCGGGAGCGTCGGCAGGCATAGTCGCAATGATCGTGAGCGGAGAAAGCAACCGCCACGCATCATCGATTCCGGCGCTGGGTCCGTCAATTAGGGAGATGGCGGCCTATCGATCGCGAGCTGTTGGCTCGCGGAGAACATTCTTTGCCGCAGAGTCGGCCGGCGGTGGCTGTGATGATGTCCACGCGCTCAATTGAGTGGCAACTGGAACCGGCACCCAACTCGCCAGCCATAACGACTCGCTCGCCGCGGCGAACTTGGGATCGGCCGTAGGGTAGAGTAACTGTACCGCAATAGCGAGCGATCGGCGGCGATCCGGCTTCACTAAGGCGCGTAGCAGAGGATCCCCAAGCTCATCCACGATCGGTACTTGTCCTGGCTCGACCAGTCCGTTCAACTCAAGTTTTCCATCGCGAAGTTCGTAGCTCAGCAAGAGTTGACCGTAGTCCTCAGTCTCGGCGCGTCGCTCGTAGTACTCCAGTCGTGACATCACGCCCTCGAAGTAAAATCCGCCCGAGACGTCGCTAAGCAAGGCAACGCCAATTTCGCCATCCGTCGCGCCAAACTTGCCTTGCGCCGCGACGAGCTTTCCATTCTTGAATAACGCCGACTCAATTTCCAAAGCGCCGACACCGGTCAGGCACTGTTTCGTGTGCCGGTTGACGAGCGACTCAAGATCGATCTGATCCACGGTCCCACGGACGCCGGCATCCCAACTATCCGCACGTTGCGCGAGCTGCACCATGCCGCGAAATGTTGTCGCTGCTCCCAATGATCGCAGCCGCGGGAAGAACGCATTCAGTGTCGCGAGAGGAACCTCGCGATCTTCCGTGTCGAACGACACGCGGAGCGCATGTTTCTCTTGATCTAGTTCGACATGCAAAGCGATTTCCGCGCCGTCTGCCGGCCGACAGCGAATCAACGCCTTGCGCGCGGATTCCACGTTCCAAACCTCGGCACGCGTCAACGACCATTGTGCGACGACCTGCTCGTTCGCGCCGATCACGTTGACTTCGCAAGGCTCAAACTCGACGACCGACGATGCGGCGCTAGCGAAGGAAGATCGCAATGCACGGACAATCGCCTCCGCATGCTCCGCGACGACCGTCACGTCGACCGGCGCAATATGCAATCGCCCGCCTCGCTCCGTCAGTGTGCAATCATCAATCTGCGCCAGCAGTTCGCCGGAGTCGCCGTCATGGAATCGCAGGCCCTCCCAGCGCACTTGCCCGGGGGCCGGATAGCTGAGCCGATCCCAATCCACGTCGACGCCCATCGTTTGGCGTAGCGAAGCTTGCCAAAGCGCCTCGGATTGTGCGGAATTCCGCCACACGGCGACTGCCACAACGGCGCAGCACGGCGAAATCGCCACCAAGAGAAACAACACGCGGCAGAGTCGCCGCCGATTCGTTTCGTTCATTTCTGCCACCATCCGTGGTTAGCAAGTTCCGAAACTCGCCCGTTCCCACATTAGCCCGTAGCGCAAGCGAGGGAGAGTTGACGTCGATCCGTCACTTCGGACGAA
>JALHLM010000645.1 GCA_022844585.1 Pirellulales bacterium
CGGACTCGCTACTCTATGACTGGCCCCCATCGCGCAGGAGTTGCCTTGTGAATCGCGTCACACACTACGTTTTGCTCGCGTCGATTCTCGCCGCATCGTTGTGGCTGTCCTCAGCACCGGTGAAAGCCGGCAACTGGCCGCAAATCCTCGGCCCGGCGCGGAACGGGATTGCCGTCGACGAGCCGTTGGCCGCGACGTGGCCGGACGACGGGCCAAAGTTGTTATGGCAGCGCGAAGTCGGCGCGGGGCTGGCCGGTCCGGCGGTGGTGGGTGAGCGCGTGATTCTGTTTCATCGCGTCGGGGACGAGGAGGTCGTCGAGTGCCTGTCCGCGAGCGACGGGGCGCCGCAGTGGCGTACTGCGTTTCCGGCCAGCTATGCCGGGGGCTATCACGCCGATAACGGCCCGCGCTGCGTGCCGACCATTGCCGGCGATCGTGTGTTCGTCCTTGGCGCAGCCGGCGACTTGCATTGCGTCGCCTTGGCCGATGGAAAGGCGAAGTGGTCGCGGGCACTCAACGAGGACTACAAGGTCCGCGACGCGTACTTTGGCGTGGGCAGCGCGCCGCTGGTGATGGGCGACCGTGTCTTGGTAAACGTGGGCGGCAAGGCCGGGGCCGGCATCGTGGCGCTGGCCGTGAGTGATGGTAAAACGTTGTGGACGGCGACGAACGACGAAGCCAGCTATGCCGCGCCGACCTTGGTCACGCTTGACGGGAAGGCGCGGGCGCTCTTCGTCACACGCATGAACGTGGTCGCGATCGCGCCCGAGAACGGGCAAGTGTTATTTCAATTCCCGTTCGGCAAATCAGGCCCAACGGTGAACGCCGCGACGCCGCTGGTGATGGGCAACCTGTTGTTCTGCTCGGCCAGCTACGGCGTCGGCGGCGTGGCGGCGCGGTTCGACTCGAACGGCGCAAAGGAACTCTGGCGGCGCGACGACGTGATGTCGAGCCAATACGCGACCTGCATCGCCAAGGACGGCTTGCTCTATGGCGTCGACGGGCGCGAAGACGTGGGCGTGGCGCGGCTCCGCTGCTTCAACCCGCTCGACGGCAACGTGAAATGGACCGAGGAAAGCTACGGCGTCGCCACGCTGGTGCTGGCCGGCGACAGGGCGCTGGCGCTCAAGACGAGCGGTCAACTCGTGCTCTTTCGACCATCGCCGCAGGGCTACGAAGCGCTCGCAGAAACGCAGTTATTCGAAACCACAACGCAGCCGCTGCCGGCGCTTGCGAATGGGAAGTTCTTTGCGCGTGACATGAAGGTCTTAAAGTGCTTGGCGGTGGGGGAGTGATGTGCCAATGCAGCATTCCGTGATAAGCGCGACCGTAGAAACAACGACACTAGCCCGACGCGCAAGCGAAGGGAGTTGACGTCGAATTTGAGTAGCCGTGTACTCCGGCCGCCACGTCCGCTCCCCCTCGCTTGCGCGTCGGGCTAGTGTAAATGACCCCGCGGATTGGCTGAGGTCGCGCACGTCAGCATCACTTCTTTGCGAAGGCCCGAGCGGCATAGATGTAAAAGCAATTCCATCCGGCAGGCAATATCGTGAATAACAAAGGAGGCCAAACGAGAGTCCACAGTGGCACAACACGAGGGCGGGGGAACGAACCTAAAGCCCAAATCGCTGTGGTGCCATAAATTGCAGCCACAACTATCCCAATTGCGCCGGCAATGTACGCAACCGTTAAGCGTTTCCGATGCTTCTGAATGAGTAGGGACATTGCGATCAATCCTAAGCAAGGGCAAGCGTACTGAATGGCAACTCGGACGATCCAATCCGACCAATCTGGTCTGATGGGTCTCGCAATGGTGGTGACAATTGATATCAAGAGTGACACCATTGAAATACACATGTCAGCAATCAAAAAAACGCCCGAGAGGCTGGCAAAACGCGACCGTTCTCCAGTAGGCTCTGGCCTCAGAGAGGTTCGCGGTGAAGCGTAGGGGTTGTCATCTTGTGACACAAGCAACCTCGGTGATGAATCCAGCAGGCTGTGACGGGATCAACGCGGAACAGGAATGCGAGGTCCTCTCCATCGGCGTCTGGAGACACCTCCTACAGCTTGATCGATGGGAGCGCCGCTTAGCCGTCCAGGCTGAACTTGCCGCCGGGTTCGACGACGATGGGGATGGCGTGCGTTTCGATGCGTACGCGGTGGGCCCAGGCGTGGACGTCTTGGGCGATGGGGGGCCAGGTGTTGTAGTGCGCCGGCGCGACGCGCTTGGGCTGGAGAAGATCAATGGCGATGATCGCGTCGTCGGGGCCCATTGTGTAGCGATCGCCGATCGGCAGCACCGCCAGGTCGAGCCCGCCGGCGCCGATGAGTTTCATGTCGCTGAAGAGCGCGGTATCGCAGGCGAAATAAATCCGCGCGCCGGGCAGTTCCAACAAAAACCCGCCGGGGTCGCCCCCAGCCGCGCCGTCCGGCATCGTCGAGCTGTGATGGGCGACCGTGAGTTTCACGCGGCCAAACGGCTGCTTCGTCGCGCCGCCGATGTTCATCGGATCGACGTGCTTGACGCCCTGCTGCTGAAACCACTCGCAGATCTCGTAGTTGGCGATCAGCTTCGCGCCGGTCCGCTCGGCGATCTTCTTCACGTCGGAGACGTGATCAAAGTGACCGTGCGAGACCAAGATGAACTCGGCGGACACGTCCGCGGCGCGCACCGGAGCGGTGGGGGAATCGTCAAGAAACGGATCGAGCAGCAACTTGTGCCCCGCCGTTTCAATCATCCACGATCCGTGACCAAGCCAGGTGAGTTGAGCAGACATGGGGATGACGGCGGTTGTGGGTTGGTACTAGGCGATGAGGGGAATGACGAAATCCGAATGTCGAATCAAATCCGAATGACTGAAT
>JALHLM010000646.1 GCA_022844585.1 Pirellulales bacterium
CGAAGAAGTGCCCGATCGGCCGGAGAATCTTCGCGCTCCAGTCACCGGCGTGGCGGAAGAGAAATAGCTCCGCGCTTCGCAATGCAGAGCCGGAAGCGTGAGCGCCCGGAGCGCATCGGAAAAAAACGTTTACTCCGAGGCGCTCCAGGCGCTGACGCTTCTGGCTCTATGAATTGTCGATGGGCCTTTAATCGCGGCCGGGCCGTTTGAGGTTATGCGGCTTCACCAGTTCCCCATACATCTCTGGGCGCCGATCGGCGAGGCGGTCGATTTCGTGTTTGCCAGGGACGCGGATGATGTGTTTGCGGCGCGATCGGGCGGGATCAATTTCCGCGTAGAGAATCTCCTCGTCGGTCGTCGTGGAGACGGCCAGCGTTTCGCCGTTGGTGTCACAGATGCTGCTACGGCCGATGAAGCGGAAGCCGCGTTCCTCGCCGACGCGATTCACCGCGATGTAGTACACGGCGTTCTCCAGCGCTCGCGCGCTGATCACGCTACAGGCCGTGCATTCCGCGCCGGGCGGCCAGTTCGTCGGCAGCACGATCAAATCCGCGCCAAGAATGGCCAAAGTCCGCGCCGCCTCCGGAAACGCTGCGTCGTAGCAGATATTCATGCCGATCCGCACGCCGCCGACCTCGTGCACCGCGAAAGGACGATCGCCCGGCGTGGTGTACATGTCGACGCCCAGGTACGGCAGATGCACTTTGCGATACGCGCCGATCATCCCCTGCGGCCCGACCAGCACGGCCGCATTGAAGACGCGCGGGCCGTCGGCTTCCAGCATCCCGTAGACGCAATAGCCGCCGGTCTCCTTGCAGGCCTGCACCATGCGTTCGGTCGTGTCCCCCAGGATCGGTTCGGCGTAGTCCCGCGCTTCTTCCAGGCTGCCGAAACAATAGCCCGGCACCGCGCACTCGGGAAACACGGTCAACTTCGCTCCCGCGATCGCGGTCTCGCGAAGTTTCTCGATCATCCGATCGACATTCCGCCGCGGCTGACCAATGGCGATATCAAGCTGCACTCCGGCGATTTTCATGGGGGATCACTGGCAATGAAAGTGGAGTCGTTCCGCAGGAAAGTGAATTCTCGTACACGGCAAACGTTGCGGCAACCGGCCGGCTTCCCGACGACTCCCACACTAGCCCGACGCGCCAGCGAGGGGGAGCAATCGCCGATCTGAGTACGACGTCTACTCAGATCCCACGGTCCGCTCCCCCTCGCTGGCGCGTCGGGCTAGTGAAAACCGTGCTTGGCGATGCCCGTGCCAACCGCCGTCATCGCCCCTACAATGAAGGGCTTACTTCGGCTCAGGAGATTGCCGCTTGGAATTCCGACTCGAAAGCCCGTTTCCGCCGGCGGGAGATCAGCCGCAGGCGATCGAAAAGCTCACCGCCGCGCTCCGCGCCGGTCAGAGGCAACAGGTGCTGATGGGCGTGACCGGCTCCGGGAAGACGTTCACGATGGCGAACGTCATTCAGAACCTCGGCCGGCCGGCGCTCGTTTTGTCACACAACAAGACGCTCGCCGCGCAGCTCTACAGCGAGTTCAAGGAGTTCTTCCCGCACAACGCGGTGCATTACTTCGTCAGCTACTACGACTACTACCAGCCGGAGGCCTACATCCCGCAGCGGGATATTTACATCGAGAAAGACGCCTCGGTGAACACCGAGATCGACCGGCTGCGACTGGCGGCCACGAGCGCGCTGGTCAGCCGGCGGGACGTGATCGTTGTGGCGAGCGTCTCCTGCATCTACGGCTTGGGCTCGCCGGAAGACTACCGCGCGATGGTGGTCAGCCTGAAGCGCGGCGGCACGATTGACCGCGACGAACTGCTTCACAAACTGATCGACGTGCAGTACGACCGCAATGACATCGAATTCGCGCGCGGCAAGTTCCGCGTCCGAGGCGATTGCGTCGAACTGTGGCCCGCCTATGAGGAATACGCGCTCC
Source organism: Pirellulales bacterium (assembly GCA_022844585.1). GTDB lineage: Bacteria > Planctomycetota > Planctomycetia > Pirellulales > JALHLM01 > JALHLM01. The sequence continues at coordinate 1,951 of JALHLM010000646.1, forward strand.
GGATCGAATTTTGGGGAGACGAGATCGAACAACTCGCGATCATTAATCCCACGAGCGGCGAGGTGATCGAGCCGCAGGAAGAGTTGTTTATCTATCCGGCCAAGCACTTCGTGATGCCGGAGGAGCGGATCAACCGCGCGGTGCATGCCATCAAGGAAGAGTTGGAAGAACGCCTCGAACAACTCCGCGGCACCGGCAAGTTGCTCGAAGCGCAGCGGCTCAACGCCCGCACGCGATTCGACATCGAGATGATGCAGGAAGTGGGCTATTGCCCCGGCATCGAGAACTACAGCCGCCCGTTGAGCGGCCGGCCGGCCGGTTCCAGTCCGGACACGCTGTTCGACTACTTCCCCAAGGATTTTCTGCTCGTTGTCGACGAATCGCATATCACGGTTCCGCAGGTGCGGGGGATGTTCGCCGGCGATCACAACCGCAAGACCACGCTCGTCGAGCACGGTTTTCGCTTGCCGAGCGCGCTCGACAACCGGCCGCTCAAGTTCGATGAATGGGAAGCCCGCACGCATCAGGTGACGTTCGTTTCGGCCACGCCTGGCCCTTATGAGTTGGAAAAGACCGGCGGCGAAGTCGTGGAGCAAGTCATTCGGCCCACGGGGTTGCTGGACCCTGTAATTGAAGTCCAACCGGCGCGCGGCCAGGTGCAACACTTGCTGGAAGAGATCAAACTACGCGCCAAGGTGAGCGAACGGGTATTGGTGACGGCGCTCACGAAACGCTTGGCCGAAGACCTGTCGTTCTACCTGTCCGAGCATGGCGTCCGCTGCAAATGGCTGCATAGCGAACTGGACGCTTTCGAGCGCGTCGAGCTACTGCGCGATCTGCGATTGGGGCATTTCGACGCCCTCGTCGGCGTGAACCTGTTGCGGGAAG
>JALHLM010000647.1 GCA_022844585.1 Pirellulales bacterium
TGTATTGCGATATGATCCAACAAGAACTGGCCAACGAGAAGCGCATCGTCCTCGATACGCCGCGGTTCCTCGCCTTCTGCCCGTTCGCCAGCCGCTTCCCGTTCGAAACCTGGGTCGTGCCTAAGGCGCATTCGAGCCACTACGAAAACATCCAGAAGAACGCCGTCGAAGACCTCTCCACCGTCATGCGCCAGGTGATCGGCAAGATCGAAGTCGCGCTTGACCGCCCGGCGTACAACTACATTATCCACACCGCGCCGTTTGACAGCCAGGAATTGGCGCACTATCACTGGCATATTGAAATTATTCCGCGTTTAACGAAGACGGCGGGCTTTGAGTGGGGTACCGGGTTTTACATCAATCCGGTTCCGCCCGAAGATGCGGCGGCATTTCTCCGCGACGTCGACATGGATGCGCGAACTACGAAAACTCTTCCGGTTAAGAAGACTGGATAAACCATGCCCAACCCGTTGCGCTTCGTCATCGTCCTTCACAACCATCAGCCGGTCGGCAACTTCGACGGCGTGATCGAACAGGCGTACCAGGACAGCTACTTGCCGTTCCTGGAAGTCTTCGAGCGCCATCCGTCGCTGCGCATCGGACTGCACACGTCCGGCTGCCTGATGGAGTGGCTCGACGTCCATCACCCGGAGTATGTCGATCGCCTCGCGCGACTGGTCGCGGACGGCCGGATTGAAATCGTCGGCGGCGCGTTCTACGAGCCGATTCTGGCGATGATTCCCTCGCGCGACCGCATCGGGCAGATCAGCAGCTACACGCACTGGCTCGAGCAGCGGCTCGGCGCGAAGGTCCGCGGCATGTGGATTCCCGAGCGCGTCTGGGAGCCGACGTTCGTCAGCGACCTGGCCGCGGCCGGCATCGAGTACACCGTGCTCGACGACTTCCACTTCAAAAACACCGGGCTGCTCGACGATCAACTTCACGGCTATTACCTGACCGAGGACGATGGCAAGCTGCTGGGCGTCTTCCCCGGCAGCGAGCGACTGCGTTACACGATTCCCTTTGGCACCGCCGAGGAGACGATTGAATATCTCCGCGGCATCGCCGAACGGCAGCCCGGCGCGGTCGTCGTCTTCGGCGACGACGGCGAGAAGTTCGGCACCTGGCCGGAAACCAAGAAGCACGTCTACGAAGACGGCTGGCTGGAACGCTTCTTCCTCGCGCTCGAAGCCAACGCCGATTGGATCAAGCTCGGCACGTTGGCCGAGGCCTTCGAACAGACGCCGCCGATCGGCAAGGTCTACCTGCCGGACAGCAGCTACCGCGAGATGACCGAGTGGTCGCTCCCGTACGCGCGGCTGGCCGAATACGAGCAGATCGTCCACGACGCCGAGCATGAACCGCTTTGGCCGCAGATCAAACCGTTCGTCCGCGGCGGCTTCTGGCGGAACTTCAAGGTGAAGTATCCCGAGGCCGACGAGATGTACACCCGCATGATGGGCGTCAGCCGCCGGCTGGAACAACTGCAAGAAGCCGGCCGCAACGGCGACGGCATGGAGTACGCCCGCACCGAGCTCTACCGCGCGCAATGCAACTGCGGCTTCTGGCACGGGGCCTTCGGCGGCATTTATCTGCCGCACTTGCGTAACGCCGTCTACAACCATCTGATCGCGGCCGAAAACCTCCTCGATCGCGCCGAGCAACGCGCCGAACATTGGGTCGAAGCCCAGGCCGGCGACCTGAACTTCGACGCGCGTCAGGAAGTTTCCTTGGCCAATGATCGCCTCGTGGCCCTCGTCGCGCCGCATCGCGGCGGGCAGATCTACGAGCTCGACGTGCGCACCATCTGCCACAACCTGATGGCCACGTTGACCCGCCGTCCCGAGGCCTATCACCGCAAGGTGCTCGCCGGCAATCAAGCCAGCGCCGACAAGGCCGCCAGCATTCACGATCGCGTGGTCTTCAAGCAGGAAGGACTCGATCAGCGGCTGCAATACGATACGTATCAGCGAAAGTCGCTGCTCGATCATTTCTTCGACAACGAAACAACCCTCGCCGCGCTGGTTAGCGGCCAGGCGCTGGAACGGGGCGATTTCCTCACCGGCGTTTACGAAGCCCGGGTGCGGCGTAATCCGGATCGCATCCAAGTTCAGATGACCCGCGACGGCAACGCCTGGGGCACGCCGCTCAAGATCACCAAGGGCCTCACGCTCGAAGCCGGCAGTTCGACGCTGGAGATCGCTTACTTGATCGAAGGCCTGCCGAAAGATCGCCCGTTCCATTTCGGCGTGGAGTTTAACCTCGCCGGACTTCCGTCGAACGCCGGCGATCGTTATTTCCGCGACAGCCACGGCCGGCAACTCGGCCATCTCGGCACGCAACTCGATCTGCAGGACGTCGATTCGCTCGGCCTGATCGATCAATGGCTCGGCATCGACGTTGGCTTCTCGATCTCGCGCCCGACCGGCGTCTGGACCTTCCCGATCGAAACGGTGAGCCAAAGCGAAGGCGGCTTCGAGCTGGTCCATCAATCCGTGACAGTGATCCCGCACTGGCTCGTCACCGGCGACCAACACGGCCGCTGGAGCGTGACGATGAACCTCTCGCTCGACACCACGCTGGCCGAAAGCCGGATGGAACGGCCCGCGGCGGTGGCGGTGGGGTAGCGTGGCAGTTGTGCGCGTATTCTGCTCGCAACGCGATCACTTAGAGCATATGGGATACCGAGTTCATTCGGGTGCGCTGATGCGCTCGCGTCATTGGCGCAATCATTTGCGCAAGCCGAATTGCGGCTACAAGAGTTAAAAACAGATGCGCTCTAGTGTCGTACGTCGAGGGTGCGCTTAGCGGCCGCCGGATTTCG
>JALHLM010000648.1 GCA_022844585.1 Pirellulales bacterium
GTCATATGACGCTTGGGAGAAAGTGAAGCCCGGCATGACGGTCGAAGAGGTGCGCACATTGCTCGGCGAGCCAATCGAAGGTTCGGTTCCGAAAACCGAAGGCAGGGCGATTCTGGAAGCCGCTGGCGAACGGTTAACGGACGAGCAACTTGCGCATGACGCGGCGGCAATCAAGGCGGCGGCAACGGAGGGCGTCATTTATGCCGGACGATTGGTGTACGGCCGGATCGAGTTCGATTCGCAGCTGGCTCCCAAGCCCTATACCTTCGCAGTGCTCTACGCCGACGGCAGAGTACTTGAGAAATGGACGCCTTTGTTTCGATCCGCACTGTCCAGATCCGATAAGCCGTCGGTCCCAGTGCCAACATTCCCTTCCTACTGCGCTCATCTGTTGAAAGGTCAGGATGTCGCTGACCTGCGCTGGGCTCCTTCCTCTGGCGCATATCCAATTCAGTACGATGTCGAGTTGCAAAACTATTATGGCGATAAATCGGAGGGGATCTTCGAATGGCTTGATGAGCGTGACTATGAGGATGAGCAGCGATTCGAGAATCTCAGCATCCCTCATGTCGCGGTATCGGTGGGTAACATTCAGCGTTGGCGAGTTCGCGCCAAGAACAAGCACGGCGTAAGCGAATGGTCGCCGTGGCGGCCATTTTCATCGCACTACGACGCAGAGATTCAGTCTATCGCACTTTGGACGCTGCGATTCATCGAGGAAAACTGATCTGCCCTCCCCTGCCCCGCTAGAACGCCTTCCGGCTTTCCAGCAGCAGCGTCACCGGGCCGTCGTTCACCAGTTCCACTTGCATCATCGCCCGAAAGCGGCCGATTTCGACTGGGATGCCTTGGGCGCGAACTTGTTGGACGAAGTATTCATACAACCGTTCGGCGAGTTCGGGCGGCGCGGCGTCGGTGAAACTTGGCCGGCGTCCTTTGCGGCAGTCGCCGTAGAGCGTGAATTGGCTGACGACGAGCATCGCGCCGCCGGTGTCGACGAGCGATGCGTTCATTTTGCCGTCAGCATCCTCGAACACCCGCAGCCCGACGATTTTCTCCGCCAGATATTCGGCGTCCGCTTCGGCGTCATCCGGCGCCACGCCGAGTAGCACTAGCAAGCCAGGACCGATCTGGCCGACGATCGCACCGTCGACGGTGACCGAAGCGCGGGTGACACGTTGAACGACGGAGCGCATGGCGGGGAAGTTTGAAGTTTTCAGTGTTCAGTTTTCAGTTGCGTCTCACATACTAGCCCGACGCGCCAGCGAGGGGGAGCGGGCGTCGAACCCGAACGAAGCGCACTAATCGAAAACCGGCCGCACTCCCCTCCCCTGCCCCGCCCTCTCAATGCAGCCACCCGTAGCTATCGCACTTTACTTGCATTTGCAATGTTTTTGGCAAGGGGCCGTTGAGATTTTTGCTCCTCGGGGGGATACTACGAGGCTTGGTTCGTCTTCCCGCCGGGTTTGTCATGACGCTTTGGGTTTATTGTGCGTTGATTCTTGCTTCCTCGCTGGCCGGCGGGTATTTGCCGCTGGTCGTGAAGTTGACGCACACGCGGATGCAGTTGGCGATCAGCTTCATCGCCGGGGCGATGCTGGGCGTCGGGCTGATGCACCTGTTGCCGCACGCGGTGTTTGAGCTGGAAGGCCACGCCGGCGGACACGCCGCGATCGACGAGGCCGCGCGGTGGCTGCTCGGCGGCTTCCTGCTGATGTTCTTCATTGAGCGCTGCTTTCATTTTCATCAGCACGAACCGCCAGCGCTCGACGCCGCGGAAACGGAACACCATCACGAAGATGGCGAACATTGCGATCATGGTCATGCGCAGGGGCACACGCACGGCGCGCCGAAGAGCCGCTACGGTTGGATCGGCGCGATGATCGGCTTGATGCTGCACAGCACCATCGACGGATTGGTGCTGGCCGCGAGCGTCGTCGCCGAGCAACATGGCGACCACTCCCCTGCCCTGGCCGGACTGGGCACGTTTCTCGTCGTGTTTCTGCACAAGCCGTTCGATTCGATGACCATCAGCACCCTGATGGCCGCCGGCGGCTGGTCGCGCACCTGGCGCATGGCAATCAACTGCATTTACCCGTTGGCGATCCCGCTCGGCGTGCTGTTGTTCCTCGGCGGCCAGGAATTATTCCCCGCCGTCTATCTCGGCCGCGCCCTGGCCCTCGCGGCCGGCTGCTTCCTGTGCATCGCCACCAGCGACCTGTTACCGGAACTCCAGTTCCATTCGCACGACCGCGTCAAACTCTCGATCGCCCTGATCCTCGGCCTCGCCCTCGCCTTCGGCGTCGGGCTGTTGGAAGGAGACGCCCACCACCGGCTACACGGGCACGGTGGCAATGAGAGCGCTCATTCGCATTGAACGCGGGCCACTCTTTTTGAACCGCGGAGGCGCTGAGACGCAGAGAGGGAGTAAGAGAGGAAAGAGGTAGGGCGGGCCGTGCGCGAGATGGACGTGCTGTCTTGTAGAATTGTCACGTCCGTGCCAGTCGTTTTGACTTCAATGGTAAGGCCCGCCGGGACCGCAATGAGGCGGGCCTTACGTGTTGCATTTATCGACGATCGACCTTTTGCAACGCACTCAAAAGTCAACAAGTCGATCGCTCGCACGGCCCGCCCTACTAGTCTCTCCAACTCCCCTCTCTCTCCTCCCTCCGCGTCTCAGCGCCTCCGCGGTTCAAATCGGTTGGGACCTCAATCCGGCAGCCCGCGTTCCGCCCGGATGCGTTTCACTTCTTCCATGATCTTGCCCATCACCAGTTGATGTTCGGTGATGTTGGCC
>JALHLM010000649.1 GCA_022844585.1 Pirellulales bacterium
GATAGCTACCGCGACCACGGCGGGAGCTTGTTCGTCGACCTGCGCGACCGTTATGGCAAGACGCAAGTGGTTTTCACCCCCGATGGCGGGGCGGAACTGCTCGCCGAGGCGCGGCAACTTCGCACGGAATTCGTGATCGCGGTCACCGGGAAAGTTGCCAAGCGTCCCGAGGGGACGATTAACCCCAAGCTGGACACCGGCGAAATCGAACTGCGCTGCCGGAAGCTGGAGTTACTCAACAAGAGCCTGGTGCCGCCGTTCCAGCCGGGGACGATGGAGCTGCCGGGCGAGGATCTGCGGCTCAAGTATCGATATCTCGACCTGCGCCGGCCGGACATGCAGCGGACGATCGTGCTGCGGCACCGAATGATCAAGGCGATGCGGGACTACTTCGACGAGCACCGCTTCATCGAAGTCGAAACGCCGATGCTCGGCCGTAGCACGCCGGAAGGGGCGCGGGATTACCTGGTGCCGAGCCGCGTGCATCCGGGCAAGTTCTATGCGCTGCCGCAATCGCCGCAGTTGTACAAGCAGATCCTGATGATCGCCGGCTACGACCGCTATGTGCAGGTCGCGCGGTGTTTCCGTGACGAGGACTTGCGGGCCGACCGGCAACCAGAGTTCACGCAACTCGACGTCGAGATGGCGTTCGTCGATTCGGACGACGTGATCGGCATCATCGACGGTCTCGTTGGCAAGCTGGCCAAGGACATTCTGGGATTGGACGTCAAGCTCCCGCTGGCGCGCATGACCTACGACGAGGCGATGGAGCGCTATGGCCACGACGCGCCGGATCTGCGCTTCGGCATGGAACTGGTTGACGTGACCGAACTGGCCAAGGAAGCCGATTTTCGCGTGTTCAAGGAGGCGGCCGCCAACGGCAAACGTGTGCGCGGGCTGAATGCGAAGGGCGCCGCCGAAAAGTATTCGCGCAAGGGCATCGATGAGCTCACCGCGTTCGTGATGCAGGATCACGGCGCCGGCGGGTTGGTCTGGTTCAAGGTCGAACCCGACGGCACGCTCGCTTCGCCGACCGCGAAGAATTTTCAGCCGGACTTGCTGAAGCGCATCGGCGAAAAGCTGGGCGCAGCGCCGGGCGATTTTCTCTGCTTCGTCGCGGATACGTTCGAAACGACCTGTAAGGCGCTCAACGGGCTGCGCAAGCGGCTCGCCAAGGAGCTCAAGCTTTACGAGCCGAATGCGATGCATTTCTCCTGGGTCGTCGAGTTCCCGATGTTTGCCTACGACGAAGAGGAAAAATGCTGGGCGGCGATGCACCATCCGTTCACCGCGCCGCGTCCGCAGGACCTGGCGATGCTGGAGAGCGACCCCGGCAAGTGCCGCGCCCAGGCGTACGACCTCGTCGTGAACGGCTACGAGGCCGGCGGCGGGACGATTCGAATTCACGACCAAGGCGTGCAGCAACAGGTCTTTGATCTGCTGGGGCTGTCGCGCGAAACCGCGCGCGATCGGTTCGGCTTTCTGCTCGACGCCCTGCAATATGGCGCTCCGCCGCACGGCGGGATCGCGCTCGGCATCGACCGTTGCGTGATGATCTTCGGCGGGCTAGACAACATCCGCGATTGCATCGCCTTCCCGAAGACGCAAAAGGCAGCGGACCTGATGACCGAAGCGCCCGGGCAGGTCGATGCGCGGCAGCTCAAGGAGCTGTCGATCAAGATTAACACTTAACGCCAGCGCTTACGCTTATCGCTTAACAACGCCTCGCAGAGAAGCTGCGTGGCCTCATGAAATTCGCGCGGCATGGCGAAATGGGCGATTGAGCGACTTTAGCTCTCGCTGATTCGCTCTTCACCGGTCTGGTGGGTTTTGCTAACGTCCCCGGCCTTGAGGGGAATTTCGCGATCCAAACCATCGCCGCGGGAGTGCGAATCGCCATGACGTTGAAGTGGATGCCCTGGCTGTTATGCGGCTGTTGCCTGTTGGCGCCGAAATCCGTGGCGGCGGATCCCCCTTGGTCCCGGCTGCTTTCGACGCATCGCGTGGAGGCGGATCCCGACAAGGACTACCAGCTCACCGAAGACCAGGGCCCCTGGCTGATCATGGCGGCGTCGTTTGCCGGCGAGGGGGCCGAGCGCCAGGCCAAGGATCTCGTGTTGGAATTTCGCAAGCGCTATAAGCTCTCGGCGTACTTGCATGAGATGAAGTTCGAGTTTAAAGAAGCCGAAGGGCGCGGCATCGATCGCTATAACAAGCCGCTCAAATTCCGCTATCAACGCGACGGCGGCGAGCAATTCGCCGTGCTCGTCGGCGATTTCCAGGACGCCTCGGACGAGTCCGCGCAGAAGGCGCTGAAGCGCATCAAAACCATGACGCCGGACGCGATCACAATTCAAGACGGCAAGCCGACCAATCTGCAGCTCGCCAACTGGCGGGAAATCTGCCGCTGGGAATCCGGCCAGGAAGCCAAACGCGGACCGATGAGCGCAGCGTTTCTGACCGCGAATCCGTTGATCCCCGACGAGTATTTCAATCCCCAAGGGGGCGTCGATCCCGAAGTCATCGAGTGGAATAAGCCGGCCGAATACAGCCTGCTTGATTGCCCCGGCAAATACACGGTGCAGGTCGCCACGTTCCGCGGCAAGTCGGAAATCCGCCAAGACAAGGTCCGCGAGATTGAAAAAGGCGAGGCCGAATTTGGCAGCACCCTGGTCAAGTCGACCATGATGGCGCACAAGATGACGGTCGCTCTCCGCGCCAAGGGCTACGAAGCCTACGAGTTCCACGACCGCTACGCCAGCATCGTCACCGTAGGCAGCTTCGACTCAG
>JALHLM010000650.1 GCA_022844585.1 Pirellulales bacterium
ATGGCGACAACGACGTCGATATCACCGACCTGAACAACGTTCGCAATAACTTCGGGGCCACCCCGGGTGCGAACGCGGTGCCTGAACCGTCGAGCATCGTGCTCGTCGGCCTCGGACTTGTCGGCTTGCTGGCCGCTCGTCGGTTCCGCAAGTAGGTCGTTGTGAAGTTGAATTCGTGAAAACCATCAAGCGCGACTCAGCGTCTCGCTTGAAAGAAAACCGCAACCGCCGGGAGTTCGCTCCCGGCGGTTGTTTTTATGCGCGGACAGTTAACCGCGAAAGACGCGAAAAACTTTGGCGGATTGAACCAATTCAATCAAAGACTCAACGCCGCCGTTCATTTCTACGAAACGTGTATCTGCTGTCGGACAACGAACGGACCGTCTGAATTTCGTGCCATTTCGCGTTTTTCGCGGTGACTTCGGTTCAGTAGCCCAGGAACGGGGCCGGCACGAGGAAGGCGTGCTGTTCGTAGAGGCTCCAGACGCCGTACCAGGACGTGAATTGCGTCATGAAGGTGATGAACGCAAACAGCGCCGCGACGGGCAGCATCAACGCCCGAGCGCCCCAGCGCACCAGGAAAAACCGTGGCCGTTCACGTCGTTTCCCGCGGGCATACGCCCAGCCCGCCAGAATCCGTGCGGGCCAGGCAAAGACGATGAAGAACAAGCTGGGCAACCAGGCGGCCTCGCGCGGCGTGATTTCGATCTTGAACAAGTACAGCGGCGTCGCGAACACGAGCGCGGCCACGAGCGACACGAGAAACGCCACCGGCGCGCGAGCAAACATGCGGCGCATCGTTCGGAATTCGAACATCGCGGCGAAGCGATTCTCCGCGGCGAAATGCGTCTGCGCGAGCAGCACATAGAGAATCATGAACGTCAACAGCACGCCGCCCAGGAAGCCCAGCACCGGCGCTTGCTGCGACATCGCCAACATGGTGACCGGCAACAGTAACCACAGCCAGCCGCCGACAAAGCCGCGCAGGCCGAGCCAGAAGTAGTACGGCAAGCGCAATCCCGTAACGAAACGGGCCAGGTCATCGCGAGCCGCGGCGATGGCGCTGCGACTGAAAAGATTACGCACCAGGCGAATCGGCGCCGGCCAGAGAAATGACCGCAGGCGCCCGCCCCGCCAGGCCACGCTGGCGATGTGGCACGTCACGAGCAGTGTGCTTCCCGCCAGCAAGAGCGCTAACGTGCGACTCGTGGAACTCTCAGGATCAATAATCCTGGCGTCCGTCAGCAACAGCGACAGCGCCCGCAACGGCCACAGACAAAGCCACACGCCGAGGGCGAACCCGCCCAGTCGCGCCGCTTTGCGGACGCCAACGAAGCCGTCCCGTAATCGTCCGGTTCTGGCAATGCGCCCGCTGGCCTCCAGCAAATAGCCGAGGCTCAAGAACTGCAGCACCGGGATCGTCGCCAAGATTGCCAATCCCAAGATCAATGCCGAACACCCGAAGAACCACTCCGTCACGGAACGCAGCCCGCTCAAGAGTCGCCGCAGCCACCAGCGCTCGTCCACCAAGACGGCGCGCACGATCGGTGTCGATTCATTCGAGATCAGTTCGCCGGCGTCTACGACCTCGGCCTCGTAGACTTCGGTCGTAGCGGCGTCCACCAGAGGGCTCATCTGCCGTTGCTTCCCGTTTGCCCGGTAAAATCTTCGAGCGGTTCCCCAGCTTATACCCGGGAATTCGTTCGAATTCGCCAAGCTTTCGGCATTTTTTTGCGAACAGCCCTGGGGGGCTCGATTTGACGTGCTTGAAACCTGATCACGGCAGCGCCTGGTACACTTGATGGCAGGACTGCGAAAGAACTCCGCTTAGGAAGCTGTCCGAATGGGCCTTTGGGCGAAAAACCTGTTGTTTGCCACGGTGGTCCTCGCTGGCCTGGGGGGCATGGCGTACGTCGTGCGCCCAACCTATCGGCCCGGCCGACCGGAACAGCTTCCCGCCGTTCACTTTACGCCCGGCGAAGTACAACCCACGGTCAACAGTCTGAATGCCGCGCTGCGGAAGTCCTGGGAAGCGGCCGGCGTTACCCCCGCGCCCCGGGCCGAGGACCTGGCCATCGCCCGGCGCATCTCATTGGCGCTCACCGGCACGATTCCGTCGTTGGAGGAAATCCGGCAGTTCGAGGCGTACCCCGCCGAGGGCCGACTGGCCTGGTGGACGTCGCATCTGTTGGCCGACCGGCGCTCCGCGGAATATCTTGCCGAGCGATTCACCCGGGCGTACGTCGGCGTGGTGGACGGCCCGTTTCTGCTGTTTCGCCGCCGGCGATTTCGCATTTGGCTCGCGGACGAGTTGTACGCGAATCGCCCCTACGATGAGCTGGTGCGCGACTTGATCGCCACCGACGGCGTGTGGACCGATCGCCCGGCCGCCAATTTTATCACCGCTACGATCAACCCGGACGATGAAAACAACAAGCCGAACGTCAACGCGCTCGCGGGCCGCGTGACGCGGGCGTTTCTGGGCATCCGGCTCGACTGCGCCGAATGCCACGACCATCCGTTCGCCGCCTGGAAGCAACGCGATTTTCAAGGCCTCGCCGCCTTCTTCGCGCAAACCGAGAACGCGCTCTTTCGCGGGGAATCGAAACCGTTTCAAGGCATTCGCGAAGGCAGCGGCGAACTCGAAGCGGAAGATTACTCGACGGGCGAAAAGCACGTCATCGCCCCCGCTGCGCCGTTTCAACCCGAGTTGCTGCCGAACGCACCCGAAC
>JALHLM010000651.1 GCA_022844585.1 Pirellulales bacterium
AGATTGACCGCTCCGACGCCCGGCCGCAGGAAGTGCTCAACGAGACCTTTGAGCTGTTCATGGAGTTGGGCGCCGACGAGCACCTGGAGGATTTCCCCTACATCTTCTCCAGCTCGCGCGAAGGTTATGCCACGCACGATCCCAAAGTGCGCGGCGATTCGATTGCGCCGCTCTTGGACCTGGTGCTGAAGGTCATTCCCGGACCGGAAGTCGATCCGGATTCCTCGCTTCAGATGCTGGTCACGACGCTCGATTGGTCCGAGTACGTCGGCCGTATCTCCATCGGCCGGATCTCCTCCGGCACCATCGCCAAGGGACAACGCGTCGCGCTGATGCAGGCCGGCGACGTGGTCGAGCCGTCGAAAGTGATCTCGGTCCATATGTTCGAAAAACTCGGTCGCGTGGAAGTGCCCGAGGCGAGCGCCGGCGATATCGTGGCGATCGTGGGCATGGAAGAGGTTGAGATCGGCGACACGATCAGCGACATCGACAACCGCCGCGCCTTGCCGCGCTTGGCGGTCGACGAACCGACGCTGGAAATGGTGTTCAGTGTGAATTCCTCGCCGTTGGCGGGCCGTTCCGGAAAATTTCTCACCAGCCGCCACTTGCGCGATCGTCTGATGCGCGAATTGGAACGCAACGTCGCGCTGCGCGTCGCGCCGGTCGAAGGACGCGACGCTTACGCTGTCAGCGGCCGCGGGTTGTTGCATCTCTCCGTGTTGATCGAAACGATGCGCCGCGAAGGCTTCGAGCTGTCCGTCGGCAAGCCGCGCGTGATCACGCGTGAGCGCGACGGCGTCGTCGAAGAGCCGTTCGAAACTCTGGTCGTCGAAGTGCCGCCGGACAAACTGGGCGCCGTAATGGAATTGGCCGGAGCTCGGCGCGGCCAGATGACGCACATGCAGCAGCGCGGCGATTTGTCGCATGTGGTGTTCTCGATCCCGGCGCGCGGCTTGATCGGGTTGCGCACGCGGCTGTTGAACGCCACGCAAGGCACCGCGATCATCCATCATCGCTTCGACGGTTACCGTGAGCTGGAAGGCGAAATCGGCACTCGCGCGAACGGCGTGCTGGTGTCCATGTTGCCCGGCAAAGCGGTCGCCTTCGGACTGGACGGCCTGCAAGATCGGGCCGAGATGTTCGTCGGCCCCGGCGACGAAGTGTACGAGGGAATGATCGTCGGCGAAAACAGCCGCACCGGCGATATGACGGTCAATCCTACGAAAGAAAAGAAGCTCACCAACATGCGGGCATCCGGCAGCGACCGCAACATCCTGCTCAAGCCGCCCCGCCAGATCTCGCTGGAAATGGCGCTCGAGTACATCGAGGACGACGAGCTCGTGGAAATCACGCCGGACAGCATCCGCCTCCGCAAGGTGATGCTGACGGAGCACGACCGCAAACGCGATCAGCGCAAGCGGTCGCCGGTCGTGGCTTAGGCCCGCAGCGAAGCTTGTCGAACAACTGTGGGAGGCGTCTCCGACGCCGATGGATTTGACGCTTTTCGCAAGAATAGCCCATAGCTAGGTTGCTCACGTCGCGCCAATCGGCGTCAGAGACGCCTCCCACAGTCCATTAGGCGTTTCGCGCGGCGGCGAGTGCTAGCACCGCTTGAAATGTCCCTTGGGGCCACTAGAATCTGGGCTTACGGATTCGGGGCCGGCCTGCACGCAAGGTCGCCCTGGGGCTCAGGTTGGAAGCACGCATGTCTCCCACATCGATCGTCGCCTACTTGGCCCTGTTCGTGGCCGTCGGCGGAGTGTTCCTGTTCGCCAACCTGCTGGTCGGCAAGTTTTTGCGACCGGACAATCCCTCGCCGGAAAAGCAAGAAGTCTACGAGTGCGGCGAGCCGACGATCGGTTCCGCGTTCGTGCAGTTCGACCTGCGGTTTTACGTCGTCGCGTTGCTGTTCATCATCTTCGACGTGGAAGTCGCGTTCTTCTTTCCCTGGGCCGTGGTGTTTGGGAAGTCAACGCAACTCCTGAATGGCGATCCTTCTCCTGCGGCGGTTTCGCAAACGTTGACGGAACTGGGCGTGCCGGTTGCCGTGCAAGGGACCGTGACTGAAGAGGTCGCCCGCAACACCGGGTACTGGCTGTCGTGGATGTCGCTGGGCGATATCCTCGTGTTCTTTGCGGTGCTGCTGGTAGGCTTCGCCTACGTTTGGCGTCGCGGGGACCTCGATTGGGTCCGGGCCGTCAGTAAGGAACGGGCCACCGCCACCGGACGTCCGCGGTTGGCGGAGTTGGACGACGAGCCGGTGCTGGCGGCTTAACACATCCGGCCGACGTTGTGTTACTCAATCTCACCCGAGCGGAAGTGCTCCATGTCCGGTCAAGCGTTTGTTGAGCGGTTGCAGAAGAAGTTTGGCGGCCTGATCGTGGGCTCGCAGCTTGACGCGCTCGATCCTTGGATTGAAGTCGCTCCCGAGGGCATCATCGCGGTCTGCACTTACCTGCGCGATGAGAAGGACCTTAATTTCAACTTCCTCAACTGCATCACGGTCGTCGACTACTGCGAGCCGGACGCCAAGAAGGCGGCCAAAGTCACCTGGCAGCCGCACCTGGAGTTGGTCTATCACCTGTCGAGCGTGCCGCATCGCCGTAGTCTGGTCTTGAAAGTCAGCCTGCCGCGTTGGAAGAACGACACGCCTGGCGAGCTGCCGGAGATTGATTCGGTCGCCTCCGTCTGGAACACCGCCGACTGGCACGAACGCGAAGTCTACGACCTGA
>JALHLM010000652.1 GCA_022844585.1 Pirellulales bacterium
CGTTCGAAGACACGCGACTACAGCCGCACATACTGCATCCCGCTCACGCGGCGGATTAGTTTGCGCATCTCCAAAATCGTCAGCGTCGACAACACTTGCATTGCCGGCAATTCGCTGCGCGTGATGATCGCGTCGACCAACGTGGGGGACGTTTCGATCTGCTGCAACACTTGCCGTTCGAGCTCATTCAAGGTGACCTCGATCGGATGATGAATCGCTTCCCCGGGCGCTTGTTCAACCGGCTTCGTCAGCGGCCCTAGTTCTTCCAGTACGTCATCGACGGATTCAATCAGCTTGACGCCGTCACGGATCAGCCGATGGCAACCGTGCGAGAGGTGGCTATCCACTCGCCCCGGCACTGCGAACACGTCGCGATTCTGTTCCATCGCATGACGAACCGTGATGAGCGCACCGCTCTTGAGCGAAGCCTCGATGACGATCACGCCGCGTGACAGCCCGCTGATCAGGCGATTCCGCTGCGGAAACAGATTGCGATGCGGGCCCATGCGGAGGGGCGCCTCACTCAACAACGCACCGGACTCCGCCACATCCTTGGCCAACTCGGAATGCTCCGGGGGATAGAGATTCAACAACCCGCTGCCGAGCACCGCGATCGTTCGTCCGCCGGCCTGAAGCGCCGCGCGATGCGCCGCGGCGTCGATCCCGCGCGCCAATCCGCTGATGATCGTGAAGCCAGCCCGGGCGAGACCGCCGGCCAATCGTTCCGACTGCGAAGTGCCGTACAAACTGGCGTGCCGCGAACCGACGATCGCCACGGCCATCGCATCGCGCGGTTCGATCGTGCCGCGTCGGTATAACACGCCGGGCGGATCGGGGATTTCCATTAGCGAGGCGGGGTACTGCTCCTCGCCTGCCAGCAAAACATCCACGCCTTCGCGCTCGCAAAGCGCGAGTTCTTCCTCGGCGTCGATCTCGTGCCGCGCCCGGGCGATCGCCTGGCTAAGTCGCGGACCTATGCCGTCGACGATCTCCAGCTCGCTGGGCATTGCCTCCAACACCCGCGTGGGCGACCCAAACGCGGCCATTAAAAGCTGCCAGGTCCGCGGTCCCACGCCACTCACCAGAGCCAAACGCAAAGCGTCAATGCGTGCATCGTGAGACATAAGATTCGATCGCTGTTTCCGAATTAAGAGTCAGCTTAGCCAGCTAAACCACGCGCGTCACACTTCAACTTCGTCCGAAATATCGAACTTCGGCGTCACGTAAATCAACACCTTCATCCGCCCCACGGCACGGTGGCGTACGCCGGGCCGAATCAGCACCGCAACGCCAGGCCGCACGGGAACGCGTTCGCCATCAAGCTCCATCGCCGCGTCCGGTCCGGCTTCGAGAATGTAATACAACTCTGTCAGCGTGCGGTGAAAATGCGTTCGCGCCTCGGCGGAGATTTCCGTCAGATGCAGCGTGGCCGGGTAGTCGCCAACTTCGGCGAATCCCCGCCGCGCGACGCCACAGGGACACTCCGTGCCCGGCAATGCGGTCAGGTCCACCAGTTGCCATTGCTTTGCGGTTTCGGTAGCCATAGGGCCTCCAGAATAACACATCGCAGGCCGCAAGCGGATAGAATGGAGCATCGCCATAGTCTCCTTTCGCTTCGCGAAAGGTCCGAACCTTTCGCGAAGCGAAAGGAGACTATGGTCTGCACCATCGTCGACATTTAGCCAATTCAAAACAACCATCATGGACTTCCCTTCACGACGCCGTTCGCTCGGTTGGCCGATTGCCCTCGGCGTCGTGATGATCGTGTTGCTGGTCGCCCTGACCATCGGCTGGCTGCTGCTCCCCTGGGCGGGCGAGGCCTGGAACCGCGGCGCGTTTTGGACGATTGTCGTCCTCGGCACGATTTTTCTGGTGCTCGTGCTTGTCGGCGTCGTCCTGTACCTGACGCTCACCATCAAGGCCTTCCGGCTCAACCAGCGGCAGTCGAACTTCATTGACAGCGTCACGCACGAGCTGAAGAGCCCCATCGCCTCGCTCAAGCTTTACCTGCAAACACTCTCGCGGCGTCCCGTGAGCGGCGAGGAAGCGGCCGAGTTTTATCGTTTCATGCTCGACGACCTGGAACGGCTCGATACCCTCATCAATCACATGCTCGACGCCGCGCGGCTCGATCAACGCCCGGCGGAAGCGGAGTTGAGCGACGTCGACCTGGCGCCGCTGCTGGAAAACGCCGCTGCCACGGCCTGCCGTCGCTACCACTTACCCGAAGACACGATTCACTTGGAATTGACGCCGGCCGTGGTGCGCGCCCGGCCGATTGACTTGGAAATGGTCTTTCGCAATCTGATCGACAACGCCATCAAGTACGCAGGCGCTCCGCCGGAAGTCCGTGTGCAAACTCGGTTCGCGCGGCCGGGCTTCGTCACCGTTGGCATCAGCGACAACGGCCCCGGCATCCCCGCCAAGCTCCGCCGCAAAATCTTCGGCCGCTTCGTCCGCCTCGGTAGCGAACTAGAACGCGAAAAGCCGGGCACAGGTCTCGGACTCTTCATCGTCCGCACGCTCGTGCAACGACTCAAAGGCGCGATCCACGTCTACGCGGCGGTCCAAGGCTCCGGGACCGTGTTCGAAGTCGAACTCCCGGCGCGAGCGCCCGAACAGAAAAGCGAATCGCCCTCCGCCATAGAGCCGGAAGCGTCAGCGCCCGGAGCGCGCATGTGACGACGTCTTTTAGCGGCGCGCTCCGGGCGCTGAC
>JALHLM010000653.1 GCA_022844585.1 Pirellulales bacterium
CACGTTGTTGACGACCAGCCCCTCAGGAATAAAGAAGCTGGTGCCGATCATGCGGTCGCCCAGTTGCATGAACAGGGCCGCGGTCAACACCGGCAGCGCGAACGCCTGCAACAGGGCGGTGATAAACATGCCCCAAATGGTCATCGGCAGACGAAACATCGTCATGCCGGGGGCCCGCATCTGAATGATGGTGGTCATGTAGTTGACTGAGCCCATCATCGATGAGATGCCGACGAACACGAGTCCCCAGAGCCACAACGTCTGCGCTTGTTCGCTGCCGGGCGCAGCGCTCGCGACGGACGACAGCGGTGGATAAGCCGTCCAGCCGGAGGCCGGCCCTCCTCCATAAAAGAAACTGGCGATCATGCAGGCGAAGGCCGGCCACATGAACCAGTAGCTGAGCATGTTGAGGGTCGGGAACGCCATGTCGTCGGCGCCGATCATCAGCGGGATCAAGAAGTTGCCAAAGGCGCCCGCGAGGATCGGAATGATCACGAAGAAGATCATCACCGAGGCGTGCATGGTGAACAGCATCGTGTAGAACTCAGGCGAGATTTGACCTCCTTCGCCCGAAAACAACATCCGGCCGACGATCGGCATTTCCTGCCACGGCCAGGCGAGTTGCCAGCGCACGGCGAGCGCCAGCAGGCCGCCGACGACGAACCAGAGCAACGTCGAAAACAGAAATTGAATCCCGATCACCTTGTGATCGAGCGAGAAGACGTATTTGCGCAGGAACGACATTGAGTCGCCGTGCCCATGCGCGTCGGCCGCGTCGTGCGCGTGCGAACCGGCGGCGATCGTACTCATTGCGTGGCCTCTTGTTGCTGCTCCAGATTGGCCAGGAAACGCTCGTATTCATCGCGCGTTTCGACGGTCAATTGGCCCTTCATTTTGTAGTGTCCCCAGCCGCACAACTCGGCGCACACCAGGTCGTAGTTGGCGCTCGTCGCGCCGGTCACGTTGCTGATCCGCTCGGCCTTGAACCAAACCGGAATCACCATTCCAGGCACCGCGTCCTGCTTGATCCGCAAGTGCGGCAGGAAAAAGTCGTGCAACACGTCCTGGCTCTTCAGCCGGACGAGAATCTGTTCGCCGACCGGAACGTGCAGGTCGTTCACGGAATGCAAATCGTCGCGCGTGTTGAAGACGCCGTCCTTGCCCGGGTAGCGAATCCGCCACTCGAACTGCCGGGCGACGACTTCCACTTCCACGTCCGGATCCTTCGGCACGCGCATCTTCACGTTCGCCCAGGCGTTCATCTGGTAGATGGCGATGAACAACAGCGTCGCCGCCGGGACGATCGTCCAGACGATTTCCAGGTTATGACTGCCGTGCGTGTACTTGACCGGTTCGGCGTGCGCCTTGGCGTCGTACTTCCACATGAACCAGACCATCACCAACTCGGTGACGACGAACACCGCCCCCGTGAGCCAGAGGCAGAAATTGAACAGGTGGTCGATCGTATGGCCGTGCGAGGAGATATCGTCCGGCAACCAGTAGCCGTTATTGGCTGACCAGATGCAGATCCACACGCCGACGACCGGCACCGCGAGGAATAACAAGCTCCAAAGTCTCGACACGGCGACTACCCAGACGTGGAATAACAGTGTGGTTCGCGTTGGGTGCCACTGGCGGCTTGTCCGCCAGTGGGTTGCGAAGTCAGTCTCTGCACTGGCGGACTAGCCGCCAGTGGCACCAATCTTTTCTTTTGCTAGTTCAAATCGCGCTGCACGCTTTGTTGCGTCGCTCCGGTTTCGCTGATCGCTTCGTACGGGAGCGACTGCACGTAATGCACCAGGCTCCAGATTTCGGTCGGCGTCAAACCGGAGGGCTTGGCCGGCGTCTGTCCCATGCTCGGCATCTGCGCGCCTTTGATACCGGCCTGAATGCGCCGGTACAAATCCACCGGACGGCGGCCGCCGCGGTAGACGCCCGAGCGCAAGTTACGCGGCATCAACGGCTGCTTGGGCAACGTGAAGAACGCGAGATTTGTATCAGTCTTGCCTTCGTTCCAAACATCGAATCGCTTTTCGGCGCCATCGCCCAATCCGGTCGGACCGTGGCATTGCACGCATTGCGCCTTCGCATCGAGATACAACTTCCGTCCTTCCTCGATCGACGCCAGCAACCCGGCCTCGTCCAACTCCGGCGGCGCTTCTGGCGTGATGATTTCCGTCGCAGCGGTGTCCCACATCTCCGAGTACGGCTGTAATTCGCCGAGCAAATCTTCGTGCGTCATCGGCACTTCATCGCCGGCCTTCACCAGTTCAAAGAGCGCCGCTTCCATCTCGCCGCGGAGCGAAAGGTACTTCACGTACTCCACGAGCGCATCGATATCCGCCTCGGGCAACAGCGCGAAACTCGGCATCGCGGTGCCGGCGATCCCTTGCTTAAGCGTGCGCTTAAGATCTTCCTTGGTGGGCTTGGCGGATTCGTTGGTCGACGTGAACTTGAACACGCCTTTGCGGAAATCGCGCGGGTACGGCGCCAGGAAGGCCGCCGTGGGGCCGACGCCGTCGCCAGTTACTCCGTGGCAATGCACGCAGTGCTGCCGATAAAGTCCGATTTGCGTCCCGTCTTCAAGGCTGCTGACCGGTCCGGCGGCGCGGCGCAATTTCGCCACGTCAAAGCCGACGTCCGGCGTGTCTGGCTGCGTCTGCAGTTCCTTCAACACGAACGGTTCGTCCGGCGTACCGAACAAGGC
>JALHLM010000654.1 GCA_022844585.1 Pirellulales bacterium
CGCGGAGTCAGAGGTTCCCATGAATCGCGTGCTCATCGGCGACGAGGACGATCAACATGTCTCGATCGTCGTATTGCGCCGGGACTCGCATGACACGGGCGATCGAGCCTGGTTGCTCACGCGCGTTTCCGTTCGGGCCGGTCAATGGACTGGCAAGTTTAAGGCGTGCGTACGAATGGAAGAGTTCGTGGCCTTCCGCCGCCGGTTGAAATCGCTCAAGAGCGCACCGGGACAAGTAGCGACATGTGGTAGCCTGGAGAATTGGCTGGAGTTGCGGGTCAGCGCCGAATCGTCCGGACAACTTCTCGTACAGGGCGCGGCCATCGACGAGTGCGGTACGGGCAATCTCTTGAAGTTCAATTTCGAGATCGATCAATCAGAATTGCCCAACATTATTGCGCAACTCGAAGGCATCGTGCAAACATTCTGGGGCAACTAGCCTCGTAGGTCAGGCAAAATCCATCACCGTCGAGCGCGCCACCAAGAAAATGCGTCTACCAAGAGCCCGGATGGCGCCACATTGGGATTGCCTGACATTGGTTCGACGTCGTTCACGTCAGGCAATTTGCCGAGATCGATTCCGGGTGTTGCCGCGTTTGGTTGTCACGCGACGCATTTCGCCTTCGACGAGGGTGCCTGACCTACGAAATGGCCTTCGCTCTCTGCGCCTCCGCCTCCCGGCGATTCACCAACAAGGCCGCTACGCGGAGCGCTTCAATCATGCTCGCCGGGTTCGCTTTCTTTTGCCAGGCGACATCGAACGCCGTGCCGTGCGCGACGCTGGTGCGGATGATGGGGAGGCCGAGTGTGACGTTTACCGCGCGGTGCATGCCGAGGAGCTTGAGGGCGATGTGGCCTTGGTCGTGGTACATGGCTACGACCGCGTCGAAGTCTCCGTCGCGGGCGCGGATCATCACCGTGTCGGCAGGGTAGGGGCCTTCGATATCGAGTCCGCCAATCCGGGCTTGCGCCACCGCCGGCGCGATGATGCGGAGTTCTTCGTCGCCGAACAGGCCGGTCTCGCCAGCGTGCGGGTTGAGCGCCGTTACGCCGATCTTGGGGGGCGAGCCTTTGAGCGCGAGCATGAAGCGATGCGCGAGGTGCGCTTTGGCGAGCACGCTGGCGGTGTCGAGGTGCTCGAACACTTCACGCAGCGCCATGTGCAACGTCGCGTGTACGACGGCCAGGCCCGCGGAGCCGCGGATTGTGGCGTCGTGGGCCAGATAGAGCATCATCGCGAAATCGCTGACGCCGCACCATTCGGCCAGCAACTCCGTGTGACCGGGATAGTGATGCCCGGCCTGCCAGAGCGCGGCCTTATTGAGCGGGGCGGTGGTGATGGCGTCGACGCGCCCGGCCAGTGCGAAGTCGGTCGCCACGCGCAGCGCGTCGAAGGCGGCCTGACCGCCGAGCGCGCTGGGCGCGCCCGGGGGCGTGTCATCGGCGTCCGGCGTGCCGACGGCGAGACATGGCAGCAGGGCAGGGGAGGGGGCCGCTTCTTCGGGATCGCGGATCTCCACGACGCGGAGCGGCAGTTTCCACATCTGCGCGGCGCGTCGCAACAGCGCAGGCCGGCCCACCACGAACGGGCGGCAACGCTCATGTGTGCCCGGATCGCTCCAGGCGGCGGCGATCACCTCAGGCCCCACGCCCGCCGGATCGCCCATCGTAACGGCAATGTTGGGATGCATGGCGATTATTGTAAGCGGTGATCGCACCGCTGTTGAGCCGGGAAGTCGGCGACACCACGCCCTGCGAACCGGGCACTGCGTTGCTATAACGGACGCAGCGAATCGTAACCGTAGCCGAGGTCTGTGACCCTGGAGTTTTTCCATCTCGGATGGAACCACGAAAAGCACGAAAGACACGAAAGTTTGGAGGAGTGTCCCAAAAAAGCCGTTCGTGACTTTCGTGCCTTTCGTGGTTGCCTCCGCATGTCCTGAGAATGGTGTGCGGTACGAGTTGAATGTTCCATCTTGATTGTTGACGTAGGAATTCGTTTTCGCCGTGAACCGTATCTTCCCTGTACTTGCCGCGTTTGCGCTCGCGTTGATGGCGGCGACATTGTTGCTGGGGCTGTCACTGGGGGACGTGCGCGGGTCGATGCGCGAACTCGGCGCCGCGGAGATGCGGCTGGCGAAACTGCGCGGCGATGCGGAACGCAGTACGCCGGAGGCGGTGCAGTTGCTGGCGGACGTCGAGCGCCTGCGCGGGATGGAGCGTTGGAAGTCGGTGCATTTTTTGTCCGGCCTGCTATCGGCCGTGGTGGTGATGTTCGTCGCCGGGGTGGCGATCACCTACTTCGTCGGCACAAGCCGCTGGTGTCGGGAAGTGGTGGACGCCTATCATCTCGACATCGAATTAGCCCGCGCGAGCGCGCGGTTGAAGCGACGCACGTTTCCCGTCATCGTCACCGCCATGCTCGGATTGGTGGTCGTCGTGGCGCTGGGCGCCGCGTCGGACCCTGGTGCGAATTTGCAACTGGAACCGCCGGGCAATCTCGGTTGGAATGATCTCCACTTCGGCGCAGCAATGCTGGGCCTGCTGATCGTCGCTTGGGCCTATTACGCCGCCTGGGCCAACATCACCGAACATCAACTGGTGATGGGCAAGATCATGGAAGAAGTGAAACGCATCCGGGCGGAACGCGGGCTGCCGGATTGAGGTCCCAACCGATTTGAACCGCGGAGGCGCGGAGGCGCGGCG
>JALHLM010000655.1 GCA_022844585.1 Pirellulales bacterium
CGGGTGGCAGCGGCTGAGTTGGCGACTCGTGGCGCGGCCGTGGTGGTCGGTGTTTTCCGCCGCGCTAATGATCGCCTTGCAGGAACGCTGCCAGGTGGCCGGCGAGTGGCTGGTCGGCGGGTTCGAGGCCAAAGGGATTGCCTACGCGCTGGTATTCTTCGGACTCGACGCCGCCATGGCCGGCAAATGGCGCGCGGTCTGGCTCTGGCTCGGGGCGGCTTCCGCTTGGCATGTGCTGGTCGGCGGGTGGTCGGTGATCGCCTTGCTTCCGGCTTGGTGGCTGGAGCATCGCGCAGGAAAGGCGCCCGGCATCCGCGCGCTCTTGGTTCCGCTCGCGCTCGGCGGCCTCATGGCGTTGCCGGCCTTGATTCCTGCGTTGGAACTCACGATGGGCGCCGCGCCGGAAGTCGTTGACGAAGCGAATCGCATCTACGTCTTCGAGCGTCTTCCGCATCACCTCAGTCCCGCGACGTTTCCGCCGCGCGGCGTAGCGATCTTGGGCCTGCTGCTCTTGGCCACTGGCGTGATCAGCCGCGCGATGCCCGCCTCGGTGGCGACGCGCACGCTGTGGCGGTTCGCGCTCGCGTCGGCGGCGGTCTGGCTCACGGGTTGGTTGATTGCGAAGCTGGGCGGCTTGGCGCCCGATCGCGGCGCTTGGCTGCTTAAGTATTACTGGTTCCGCCTGGCCGACGTGGCGATTCCCGTTAGCGGCGCGCTTGCGGCGATTGGCTATCTGAACTACGCGCTCCGCTCGTCGCCGAACTGGGGCCGGGCTTGGGTCACGGCGGCCAGTTGCTATGCGGCCTTTCACGTGGCCGATTTCGGCATCCAAACGCACACCCTGGGATATCCGCGAGCGGATCGCCCCGGAAAAGTAGTCGACGCCGCCGCCTGGCGGGAAGTCTGCGCATGGATCGCCGCGAACACGCCCCCCGACGCGAAATTCATCACGCCGCGGCAGAACCAATCCTTCAAGTGGTACGCGGAACGCCCGGAAGTGGTCACCTGGAAAGACGTCCCGCAGGACGCCGAGGAAATCGTCCGCTGGCGAGAAACGCTCGTCGACGTCTACGGCGAGGGGGAACGCGAATGGGAACGGAAGTTCCAGAGCAAAAGCTGGGACGACGTGCGCAACCTGGGCCAAAAGTACGCCGCTGAGTATCTGGTGATGGATCAGGTCACAACGGCGGCCTTCACCAAAAACCAAGGCCCATCTCGTCTTGTCCCTCGGCCGGAATACACCGATACTAAGGGAATCTATGCTGTGTACAAATTAACAGGCTTGGAGTAGTCGGAATTAGCGTTCGCAGCGGACGAGTTTGAAGTTTTCAGTGTTCAGTTTTCAGTTCAAATCCCCACTGAAAACTGAACACTGAAAGCTTCAAACTCCGCACGAATCTTGATTCCCGCGCTCACCGCCGCTCATCAGGAACTGACGCGATGCAAGGAAGCAACGCTGGTCTTTGGTCGACCATTCCCCGGCACTACAACCTCGGCGTTGATCTGACGCGCCGTCATGTCGACTTTGGGCATGGCGATCGTACGTGCCTCGTCTGGGAAAACTCCGCCGGCGCGAACCGGACGTTCACCTACGGCGACATGGACGTGCTGAGCAGCCGCTGCGCGGCGATGCTCGCGCGGCTGGGCGTGAAGCGCGGCGATCGCGTCCTGTTGCGGCTGCCGAACTTGCCGGAGTTTTACATCGCGGCGCTCGGCGTCGCCAAACTCGGCGGCGTGTTCATTCCGACCAGCACGCAGTTCCGCGCGAATGAAATCGAATACCGCTTGCGCGATTCCGGGGCGGTCGTGGCGATTACCACGGACAAACTGGTGGACGAGTTGGACATTGCGCGCAGCGGCAGTCCCGCCTTGCGCGAAGTGTTGATCGTGTCGACCGACGGCGCGGTTGTCGGCGGCCCGCATCGCGATTTCTGGCGCGAAGTCAACCAATCGCCCGCGGAGTTCACTGCCGCCGACACGTTGGCCGACGACATCGCGTTCATCGCTTACACCTCCGGCACGACCGGCGAGCCCAAGGGCGTGGTCCACGCCCATCGCTATGCCGCCGCGTACGACTATCTGATCCGCGATTGGCACGACTACCGCGCGGGGGACGTCTGCGCTTGCCCGGCGGAACTCGGCTGGCTGTTGCCCGTGGCGTCGACTTTTCTCTATGCCATGCGCGCCGGGATTGCGTCGATGCTCTATCACCCGGTCGACGGCCGCTTCCGCGCCGAAGCCTGGTTTGAATTGATCGCCAGGCACCACATCACGAACTTCGTCGGCACGCCGACGATCTACCGCATGTTGATCGCCTCGCCGGAAATCGGCGCAGCCCAATTGAGTTCGTTGCGACACGGCGTGAGCGCCGGCGAGCCCTTGCCGCCGGATACGATTCAGGCCGCCAAGCGCCACCTTGGCTTCGAGCCCCTCGACGGCATCGGCATGAGCGAGTGCATGGTCTACTGCTACAACCGCGTCACCGAGCAACTGCAGCACGGCAGTTGCGGCCGTCCAGCCCAGCAGGTGCCGATGCGATTGGTCGACGACGCCATGCGCGACGTCGCGCCGGGCGAGCCGGGCGTGCTCTGCGTGCGCCGCGCCGATCATCCCGGCATGATGCACGGCTATTGGAACAAGCCCGAGCAGACGGCGGAGATCTTCCGCGGTGAATGGTATTACTCCGGCGACGTGCTCGTGCAGG
>JALHLM010000656.1 GCA_022844585.1 Pirellulales bacterium
GTAGCTCGATCGTCCGCGTGCTCGGTGACGAGCCGGCCGAGACGACGGAATCCAAAGAAACCAAATAGTCTGGCGGAAGTGACGATATGTGGGCAAATCTTGGTTGGCCGCTGCTGGCGCAGTCCGCGCGGTTGAGTGACTCGCTGAATCCGTACGGCCGCGCCGCGGTGATCTTGGCGGCGTTGATCCTCCCCTGGGTGCTCGGCGTCTGGCTGGCGAAGTTCCTCCGCACGCCGGACTACGGGCGACGCCTGGGCGTGATCCTGTTCGCGCTGATCGTCGGCCTCGCGGTGAACGTCCTCAAATGGCCGCCGAAATACGGCGTCGACTTGAGCGGCGGCGTGAACCTGATTTACGAAGTCGACGACTCGCAGCGTTCGGCGGAGGATGGTCCGGTCCCGATGGACCAGTTGATCGCCGCCGTCACCAAGCGCGTGAATCCCGGCGGTCTGAAAGAAGTCGTCGTGCGCCCGTACGGCGAGCGGCAAGTGGAAATCATCATTCCCAAGGTCGAAGCCGACGAAGCGGAACGCATCAAGGAACATATCAGCCGGAGCGGCTCGCTCGAATTCCGCATCCTGGCGAGCTTGAGCACGGACCGAGACCTGGTGGCCGGCGCGATGGCGACGCCGGGACGTGAAGTGCGGCTCGGCGACGAAGTCGTCGCCCGCTGGGTGCCGCTGGGGGCGAACGAGGAAGCGCAGGAATTGGCCGGTTCGGGCGATTCCATTGTGCGCGACAGTACGCGCGGCGGGAAGCCGATCAAGGAAATCTTGGTGCTGGTCGACCGTCACAATGTGTCGGGGCAATATCTCAGCCGCGCCACGGTGGGCCCGGACAACGATACGGGCAACTTCGCCGTCGATTTCCAGTTCAATTCGACGGGCGCACAACTCTTCAGCCAACTGACGTCGGAAAACCTGCCGGACCGGGCCACCAATCGGTTCAAGAATCTGGCCGTGATCTTGGACGGCGAAATCTTCACAGCGCCAAGCATCAGGACCGTGATTTCGGATCGCGGGCAGATTACCAGCCCGAGCTACATCAAGCGCGAGCCGGTGCAGGCCTTGGTCGACGTATTGAACGCCGGCAGCTTGCCGGCGGCCCTCAAGAAAGAGCCGGTCAGCCAACGGACCACCGGACCGTTGCTCGGCGAGGATTCGATCGAAAAGGGCAAGCTCTCGATCGTGGTTTCCACGGCCGCGGTGCTGGTGTTCATGCTCGTCTACTATCGCTTCGCGGGCCTGATCGCCTGCGCCGCGCTGGTGATGAACGTGTTGCTGACGGTCGGCGCGATGACGATGTTCAACGCGGCGTTCACGTTGCCCGGCCTGGCGGGCCTGGTGCTGACCGTCGGTATGGCCGTCGACGCGAACGTGCTGATCTATGAGCGGATGCGGGAAGAGCAAGCCCGTGGCGCCACGATGAAGATGGCCATTCGCAACGGCTTCGATCGAGCGTTCTCGGCGATTTTCGACTCCAACGTCACGACCTTGATTTCGGCCGTGATTTTGTTCTTCATCGGCACCGATCAAGTGAAGGGCTTCGCCACGACGCTGTTTATCGGCGTGGCGATGAGCATGTTCACGGCGATCTTCTGTGCCCGCGTGGCGATGGAAATCGCCGAGCGGAAGAAGTGGATCACTAAGTTGCACCTGACGCAGTTGGTCGGCGAGACGCACTTCGATTTCGTGGCCTGGATGCGTCCGGCGATGATCATGTCGGCGCTGCTGATTGGCGCTGGACTGGTGGCCGTGGTGAGCCGCGGCAAGGGCCTGCTGGACATCGACTTCACCGGCGGCGTGTCGGTCGAAGCCGTGTTCGACGAACCGGTCGCGGGAGGCGAAACGCCGGTGCGCCAGGCGGTCTCCAGCGAGTTGTCGGAGGACATCCGCAAGGAAGTCCGCGAGATGCTCGTGGCGACGCAATCCACGCGATTGAAGCAAGAGATTCAACAGGAACTGGTTGGCGCGCAACCGGCGGCGGATGCGGTGACGCCGGAGATTCAGAAACAGATCGACGCGACTTTCGAACAGCAACTTGACGAATTGACCACGTTGCCGGACGTTTCGGTCAGCTCCGTGCAGATCACCGGGGAGCCGGAATACAAGCGTTTCCTGATCGACACGTCGAATCCGAACATTGAGGCCGTCGAGGCGATCTTGTCGCGACTCTTCAAGGATATGAAGCTCGCGCGCAACTCGGTGGAGATCGGCGAAGTGGCGATGATCGCGCCGTCAACCGCTGTGACCACCACCGTTCCGGCCGTGACGGCGCCGACCACGAGCACTGTGCCTGCGACTTCGACGCCGCCATCCACAGAGACCCCGGCGACCGAAACGTCCAGCGACGCCACTCCCGGCGGCGCCTGCGGAGTGGTCTATCAAGACGCGCAGCCGGAAACGGGCGGAACTACGGAAACCACCACTCCGCCGCCTGCATCGACGGAAACGTCGGCGCCTACGGCTTCAACGCCTGCTGCAACCCCCACGACTCCTGCGCCGACGACCACCAGTGCTCCAGCGCCGGCGCAAATCAGTACGCCAGCGGCGACTGGCAGCCGATTCGACGGCGGTACGCGGACCACGCTCAAGTTCTCACAACGCTTGAGCCAGGCGAACTTGGAAAAGCGCTTTCACGAGGCCGCCGAATCGCTAGGCGTCGGCGATGTTCCGTTCGAAGCCACGAACGCCGAACTCGAC
>JALHLM010000657.1 GCA_022844585.1 Pirellulales bacterium
CGCAGGACGCCCTGTGGCACGACAAACTCGGGCGACCGTTCTCGGTGTATCACGGCGAGCCGATGATGGAGTTGTTTTGAGGCGGGAGGAGTAGGGGAGTAAAGGAGAAGAGGAGTAAAGAAGGCGGAATTCGGTCTCATTCGTCAGGGAGGATGACGCTATGCGACGTTGGCGACGGTTTAGCGTTCGATCGCTGCTGATCACGCTGACGCTTATTTGCCTGTATCTCGGTCGGGTTGCCGAAAGGGCACATCGACAACAGGAGATCGCCGTCCACTTCGAGCGACTGGGCGCGCAGGTCTACTTCTGCCCCCAGTATCAACGAGATGTTTTTGGTTCCGTCTATGTGATCCGTCAAAGCAACGGCAAGTTGGTCACGCGCAAAGACGCGCCAATATTGTCGCCATCGGCGACGCTCAGTTGCGATCAGTGGCCCAGGTGGCGGCGCTTGTTAGGAGAACCGTTCTTCCGGGATATTGATTGCGTCGACTGCCACGGCATCCAGGTCACCGAAAGCGACCTGGCGTACTTAGAAGAGCTCCCTGCGCTCCGCGATTTGGAGCTTTCGCAGCAGTACTTCGACGATCGATTGTTGGCCCGGCTGAAACGGATGCCCGCGCTGAAATTCGCTACGATGAGCGTTTCGATCGACAGGAATTCACCGGAAGACTGGGAGCAGAATGCTCGCAATTCGTTGGAGCGATTTAGCCGGGCTGTGCCTAACGTGATCTTCAAGGTAGATGGCAACTGGGTCGACGAGCGTTCGCAATTCTACTGGTATAGCCGTTGACTCTGCCGAGATTCTTCCCTGCTGCTTTTCCCCTTTACTCCTCCCTCAAACGATCAGCATCGCATCCCCATAGCTGTAAAACCGATACCGTTCCCGGATCGCCTCCTCATACGCCCGCTTCATCAACGCGTCGCCGCCGAAAGTGCGGACCAGGACCAGCAGCGTGGTGCGCGGCAGGTGGAAGTTGGTTAAGAGCGTATCGACCGCGTGGAACTTGAACGGCGGGCGGATGAATAATTCCGTGTGGCCGGTCCAGGCGGTGAGGTCGCCGGAACGGGCCGCGGTTTCCAGGACGCGTGTGGCCGTGGTGCCAACGGCGACGACTCGGCCGCCCCGTTCGCGCGTGGCGCGAAGTTTTTCCACGGCGTCGGCTTCGATGCGGCCCCATTCGCTGTGCATCTTGTGTTCGGACAGCGACGTCACCGTCACCGGGCGAAACGTGTCCAGGCCGACGTGCAATGTCACGCGGACTGACGACACGCCTTGCGATTCGAGTTGTTCGAGTAACTCGCGGCTGAAATGCAGTCCGGCCGTCGGCGCGGCGGCGGAACCGGCGTGTCGGGCGAATACGGTTTGATAGCGCTCGACATCATCTTCGAGCGCGGCCCCTTCGCGAATGTAGTGCGGCAGCGGGATGCGGCCGACGCGTTCCAGCAACGGCAAGGTCGCTTCCGCGGAGCGTGGCCGCGCGATCCAGACGCCGTCGTCGCGCTTGTCGATCAGCAGCAGCTCGATGTCGTCCTGCCCGTGCGCATTCGTTAGCTGGATCGACTCGCCGGGCGTGAGCTTGCCGCGCGTTTTGCCGAGAATTTGCCAAAGCCCTTGCGCGTCGTCGGCCAGGAACAAACCTTCCCAGCGCCCGCCGGTCATGGCGCGCCGGCCGATCAGGCGTGCCGGCACGACGCGCGTGTCATTCAGCACCAGGCAGTCGGGGGCTTGGAGCAACTGCGGTAAATCGCGAATGTGGTGATGCTCGATTTCGGCTTCCTTACGGCGGACCACCATCAACCGCGCATCGACGCGCCGCGACGCTGGTTGCTGCGCGATCAAGTCCTTCGGAAGCGTGTAGTCGTATTGGTCGAGCTCGTCCACGCGAAAAGTATACGCGATGTTCCCACCCCTGCAGGAGGCGTCTCCCGAAGCCGATGATTTCGACGCGACCAAGCCGATCGCTCATTTCGCCGTCGATCAAACATTGCCCATTTGACTAGATGCCAGTCGTGGCATAGGGTTTAAGCAGCGACACACTTCGAGGTCGCTCACTTCGATTCGCCTCTTCTGGATGGCCGAGCGCGTGGTGCAATCCCGCGTAGCGCGGCCGATTCATGGCACACCGCGAAGCACTCGGGCAACGACGCCCTGTTATTCATTTGGCCGCATGGATTTCCGCGGCGCCTTCGAGGTTCCCTTTCTTTAGCGTCGGAGGATCGCGCCCGCCTGCCCCTAAAGGCGCGGTCCCTGCGTACGGCGGTCCCGGGGTTGAGGACGCCTTCGTTCGCCCAACGACGAAGCGCGTGACTTCGGGACTGCCGTTTATCAAATATTCAGCGTGAAGTCCCGCATACACCAGCCCGATACTTCGGCCGGTCGGCAATGGCCGGTGGCGGCGATACAATGGCGGCAGCGCCGTTGATCGCCCTCCCACCTGGATCTACTGAATATGTTCCGCCGATTCGCCCTCCGCAGTTTCGTTCTGTTGTCGTTGATTGCTGCGTTTGCAGCGTCCCATTCATTCGCCGAGGACGAGAATTCGATTGAATCGAAGCATCTCTCCAACATCCGCCAGGTGACGCAGGGCATGGTCAAGGCCGGCGAAGGTTACTTTTCGCCGGATGGAACGAAGATCATTTACCAGGCGGTGCCGTCGGGCTATCCGTTCTATCAGATCTACACGCAG
>JALHLM010000658.1 GCA_022844585.1 Pirellulales bacterium
GCCCACTTTCCCTCTCAATCTCCACTCCGCGACTCAGCGCCTCCGCGTTAAGAATGGTTTCCCTCTCCCCTCCGTGTTCTCCGTGCCTCCGTGGTGAATCCTCTTCACACAGCATATTCAACTGGACCATTTCAGCCAATCAGGAACATTGCGTGGGAACTTACAGCACCAGCGACTTCAAGAAGGGCCTGAAGGTACAGATCGACGGCGATCCGTACCTGATCATCGAGTGCAACTTCGTCAAGCCCGGCAAGGGGAACGCGCTCTACAAGTGCAAGCTCCGCAACCTGCTGCGGAACACGCAACTGGAGCGGACCTACAAGGGGGGCGACACGCTGGAATCGGCCGACGTGACCGAGATTCAGGCCCAGTTCCTCTACAAGCAAGGGGACAAGTTCTTCTTCATGGACAACATTTCGTACGAACAGTACGAACTGACGGCCGAACAGGTGGACGACGCCTGGAAGTATCTCAAAGAGGGCATGGTCTGCAGCATGATGCTGTTCAACGACAACCCGATCAGCGTCACGCCGCCGAACCACGTGGTGCTGAAAATCGAATACTGCGAACCCTCGGTCCGCGGCAACACCGCCACCGGGCTGAGCAAGCCGGTGAAGGTGGAAACCGGCGCCGAAATGATCTGCCCGGCCTTCGTCGAAATCGGCGAATACATCAAGGTCGACACGCGGACGGCGGAGTATATTGAGCGCGTGAAGGAACCGGTGTAGTTGATTGCATTTTTCACGCAGAGACGCTGAGTCGCAGAGGAAATGCGGGAGTCATCGTAGTGGAAGTAGGTGCGGTTCGTGATCGCGTTGCATCAACCTCTCACACATCCCTCCGCGTCTCAGCGCCTCTGCGGTAAATAGAAATCAGTCGCCATGCCTCGACGTCGCACCGGCGCTGCTGAGTTGTCGCGGCTGTTCGAGGCCGCGGCGCGGCCGGTGTTTTTGATCGATTGCGACGGCCGTTTGGTGTATCTCAACGCCGCTTGCGCAACGTGGCTGGGGATTGACGCAGACGCGGAGCTGGACGTTTGCCGGTACAGCCAGGGGGACACGACGGACGCCGCGAAATCTCTGGCCGCGGGGCTCTGCCCGCCGCCGGAGGTATTCCGGGGCGAACGAGCGACGGCGACGGTCGCGCGCTCGGCCGCTGATGGAACCGTCAGCCAGCGCCGCTGCGAGTTTTTTCCTTTCGCGCTCGTCGACGGCGTGGAGGACGAACAGGCCGTGCTGGGGATCGTCGACTCGCACGAGTTGGCGCTCGACGAAGCCCCGCCCAGCGATGATGCGCGCGAGTTGCATGCCGCGCTGCAACGCACGCAGCAGTGGCTGCGCGGCAAGTATCGGCCGGAGTCGTTGGCAGGTCGAAGTGCCGGCATCCGTCGTGTGCGTCGCCAGGTCAAGCTCGCCGCCACGTCGCGCGTGCCGGTGTTGATTTGCGGCCCGGCGGGCAGCGGTCGACATCATGTCGCCCGGGCCATTCATTTTTCCCAACCGGAGCCCTACGGCGCATTCGTTCCTTTGGAATGCGCAACGCTCACCGCGGACTCAGTCTTGGAACATGTCAACGCCTTGGCGTTGACGGTGGAGCGCGATCCGTCCAAAACGCCAACGCTGCTGTTGCGCGACGTCGAGGCGCTCGATATCGCCACGCAGGATAAACTCGCAGCGCGACTGTCGAGTGGCCGCGCCGGCGGACGCTGGATCGCGACGAGTCAATCGCCAGTCGATGAACTTGCGGCCGCGGGCACCTTTCACGCCGACCTGGCGGCTTTGTTGACGACGCTGGTGATCCGCATGCCGGCGTTCGCAGAGCGACTGGAGGATTTGCCACTCGTGGCTCAAGCCATGCTCGAGGAAATCAACGCGCGTTCCGCGCGCCAACTATCCGGCTTCACGCCGGAAGCCCTCGACGTCCTGGCGGCGCATCCACCTCGCGGCGGCTGGGATGAACTCGCGGAGTGGATTCGCGAAGCCAATAAGCGCAGCACCGGGCTGTTCATCGATCGCGCCGCGCTGCCGGACCGCGCCCGATTCGTCGCGGAAGCCGCCGCGTATCGCCGTCCCGAGGAGGAGCGGATCGACCTGGAAAAGTTCCTGGGCGAGATCGAACTGGAATTGATTCAACGCGCCATGTCGAAGGCGAAGGGCAACAAAACCAAAGCCGCGGAACTACTCGGGATGAATCGACCACGGTTCTATCGGCGACTGGAACAGTTGGGGCTGGAGGAGCAAGGAAATGACGCATGATGAATACAGTATGACGAATGAACTTAGCTTCGCATCGCCATGACTAGTTCCCGACCTGTCATCATCATCTGCGAGACGGGCTTCCGTTGGACGGCCGCCTGGCGCCGCTGCGACACGCAAGCAAAGTCGCGAGTGGAGACGGTGAATTCGCTGACGGCATGCGCGGAACGGCTCGTAAGTGCGCCGGCGTCGTTCGTGATTGTCGAAGCGAGCGGATCGAACATCCCGGCGTTGCTCGATTGGCTCACGTGGCAATACTTCGAACGACGGGAGGCGGCCGTTGTGATCGTCGGCGACGCGATTCTCAACGAATGGCGCTATGAATTAATGGAACGCGGCGCCATCGTTGTCGCTACGAACGAACGGCAATTGCCGGCAGTGTGCGCCGCGGCGCGGCGGCACGTATCAAGTTGGCGGCC
The DNA here is from genome assembly GCA_022844585.1 of Pirellulales bacterium. GTDB lineage: Bacteria > Planctomycetota > Planctomycetia > Pirellulales > JALHLM01 > JALHLM01. The sequence goes on from JALHLM010000658.1 coordinate 2,675, forward strand.
GAATG
>JALHLM010000659.1 GCA_022844585.1 Pirellulales bacterium
TGTGTTGATTTCCGGATCGCCGAACACCTCGAACTGCCGCTGATTCAATTTGGCGAGTCCGTCCAACATGCGGCGGCGCCCCTCGGGACTGACGCCGTCGGGATTCGACAGGTACAGCACCGGGTCGCCGGTGGATTGCAAGCTGCAACCCTGATGCTCGGAAGGCAGGAAGCCGGCGCCCCAGAGGCGCGAATAAAGCGCCTGCGTCGTTTGCTTGGAGCTCCACGAGGAGTGCAACACGACGAAGCCCGGCAGATCGTTGTTCTCGCTGCCGATCCCGTAGGAGAGCCAGGCGCCCAGGCTCGGCCGGCCCGGCAACTGTGATCCAGTCTGCAGAAACGTGATTGCCGGGTCGTGGTTAATCGCCTCGGTGTGCATGCTCTTGATGACGCACAGATCGTCCACGATCGACGACGTGTGCGGCAACAGCTCGCTGACCCAGCGTCCGCATTGGCCGTGCTGGGCAAATTTGAACTTGCTCGGCGCGCAAGGGAAACGCGTCTGCCCCGAAGTCATCGTCGTGATCCGCTGACCCATCCGCACAGAGTCGGGCAAATCCTTGTCGAACCACTCGTTCATCTGCGGCTTGTAGTCCCACATATCGAGCTGCGAAGGCCCGCCCGACATGCAGAGATAGATGACGCGCTTCGCCGTGGGACGAATGTGCGGCACGCCGACGACGCCGCCCGGATAGCTCTCCGGCGGCGAGGCCGTTGCGCCCAGCACGTCCGGATTCATCAGGCTGGCCAGCGCCACAGAGCCAATGCCGGTCGCCGCCCGGCCAAAGAATTGCCGACGCGTTTCGAGCAACTGTGCTTCACGAAGAATGCTCATGAGTCATCTATCCTGTCGGCAATCGATGTTCTTTAAAATGATGAATACAGAATGATGAATTGTGTGACGGTCTACTCCATTCATCATTCATCATTTCCTTTCACCCGTTCGTCACGCTCTCGTCCAAATTCAAGATCAAATTCGCCACCATCGTCCAGGCCGCGAGTTCCGCCGGGTCGGCGTGTTCCGGACGAGGAGATTCGCCGAGCGAAATCAACTTCATCGCCGCCTCGGGCGCCGCCTGGTACTCGGCCAACTGCTGCTGGTAAACGTCGCGCAACACCGCGACTTCCTCGTCCGTCGGCTTGCGCGACGTAGAAAGCCGGAACGCGAAGGCGATCCGCTCCTCCGTCGTGCCGCCGCCTTGCAGCAAAATCCGCGTCGCCAGGTTGCGCGCGGACTCGACGAACTGAATGTCGTTCATCAACGTCAACGCCTGCAACGGCGTGTTGGTCCGCGCGCGGCGGACCGTGCAGGACTCGCGCGTGGGCGCGTCGAATATCAACATCGCCGGTGGCGGCGACGTGCGCTTCCAGAACGTATACATGCTGCGGCGATACAGCGCCTCGCCGTGATCCTGCTTGAACACCGCGGTGTTGCTGCTGGTGAAGCCGACCGCTTCCCACAACCCGGGCGGTTGATAGGGTTTCACGCTCTTGACGCCGCCAATTTGTTCAAGCAATAGTCCGCTCGTGAACAGCGCGTGATCGCGGATCGCCTCGGCCTCCAGGCGGAAGCGCGGGCCGCGGGCCAGCAACCGGTTTTCGCGATCGTGCTGCAACAACTCGGGCGTGACATGCGACGACTGGCGATAGGCGGACGACGTGACGATCATTCGTTGCATGGCCTTGACGTTCCAGCCGGACATAACGAACTCCGACGCCAGCCAATCCAGCAACGCCGGATGCGACGGCCATTCTCCCTGAAAACCAAAGTCCTCGGCCGTTTTGACGATGCCCGTGCCGAAATACTGCTGCCAGAAACGATTCACGGTCACCCGGGCCGTCAGCGGCTGTTCCGGGTCGACGAGCCAGCGGGCCAGCGCCAATCGGTCCGGCGTCGTGCCTTCCGGCAGCGGTGGCAGCACAGCGGGAACGTCGCGCACGACGGGATCCCCCTTCTTGTCGTACTGACCGCGCACCAGGACGAACGCCTCCTTCGGCTCAGGCAACTCTTCCATGACGAGGGTATCGGGCACCTGCGCCTCGATGTCGCGCTTTTGCTGACGGAGGCTGGCCATTTCATCCTGGATTTGTTGCCATTCCGGCGAGTTCATCCGGCGGAAGTAATTCCGCACCAGCTTCTGTTGTTCCGAAGTGCGTTGATCGGCTGCCAACAGCAAGAGCGGCGCCAATTGCAACGCTTCGTCGCCGGCGTCTTCTTTCGCAGGGCGGAAGTAGAATCCGTACCCGCCGTTGAAGTTCACCACTTTCATCAAGATGCGGCTCTCGCCCGCCGGCAGGTCGACGGTCACGATGTCGCTATCCGGCGCGAGCAATCGCACTTCGCTCTTGGTCAACAACAGATCGTCGTTGATCCAGAGCTTGATCCCATCGTCGCTGCCCAACGACAGCGTCACGCGACGCGCGGTCGGAGCATTCACGGTGCGATACAAGTAGTGCGTCGTCAGATCGCCGGGCAACCCGTGTTCTTGACCGTCCACGAATTCCGGCTTCTTCTGCCAGGCTTTCTTGTCGTCGCCGTAAGTAGCTGCCAGATCGACGCCGCTTTCCGGGCCGAAGTCATTCTCGAAGACCTCGTTCGTCCCGGCTGCCGTGAACGGGCCGAGCAAATCCCAATCGCTCCAACGCGCCGGCGCCACCCAAGGATCGCTGCT
>JALHLM010000660.1 GCA_022844585.1 Pirellulales bacterium
CGCTGCGCGTCATTGTCGGCGTCGTAGAACTCGTATAGCGAGACGATCAACTGTCCGCCCACGACCTGGAGCCCGCCGACCTTGACGGTATCCTCCAGGGTGTAGTTGGGTACGCGGCGCGTGATATCGACAAACGGCTGCAGCACGCCGGCCGTGTTCAGATTATTACGCGAAGTGCTGGCGCTAAGCGCGGGGATCGAGATCTCGGCGATGGCCTGGTCATGGTCGTGACCGACGATGAACAGCGAGCTATTGGCCGGATTGTATGCCAGAGCGGTCCCTCCGTAGCCAAACCTCGAGGCGCCAAAGTCGCCGCTGGGGAGCTTGAAGGCGCCCAAGTAAGTCAAGTCGCCTTCATGTACGAGTCCCGCGAGTAGTTGACGTTGTTCGAGGAGTTCCAGCCTGGTCGAACGCCGTGGCGGTCCCTGCACATGTCGCTGAGTCATTCCTGCGGCTCCTGGCGCATTCGTCCGCGGCGCCGTTTCCTGCGATTGATTGGACCGCCACCAAACGAAAACTACTGCCAGCGTAAACACCAGCGGCACGCAGGAAGCAAACCATGACCAGCGAGGCTGCCGACCGCATTCCCTTCGCATGACTGGCCGATTCGTCAAGACGAGTTGCCCGCGCGCCGGCCAGCTCTCAATCCGATACGTGCGGCTCAAGCCCATGCGCGCACTGCCCAACGGTCGCGGACGCGCGACTGTTTGGCGGATTCTAATGTCTTTGGAGGTGATTGCAAGCAAATTTGGCGCAAGCGTCCCGTTTGGGGGGTGCGAAGCGTTCGGACGGCACGTCCGCACCTTGGAGTCGCCTCGCCCCCCAGCTGTTCCCCGGATGGGAGCGAGAGGGGCGGTTCTCCCCACGAACTCCGGTATTCCATCGAGTGCGTCAAGCCTTCGTGCGAACTTGCATTTGACACCGCATGTTCCACAACGTAAGTATTCGATAGCTCTTCGTATACCCGCGTGGGACGCTTTTGGCCCCACCGCGACAAAGGCAAACCGATCGTGAGGTCGGGACGCAAAGCCATGGGTCTTCCCTTCCGAAGATCGCCAGGCCGCCGAACGGTTTCTATCCCACAATCAGGGGTCCAAAGCATGTCACCGCCCGCCTGGTAAACCCAGGACGTTCGCCGCTGGCGGAAACCGCGATGTTCGGCATGAGCGGCCCGCCGCTGTAACGGTACGCTGGGCGCCGATCCCAGCGCACCCGCACGTAGCTCGGCGCCGCCGTGGCCACCGAGCCAAAAGTACACGCCGCGGGTATAACACTCTTTCCCGCGGTCGCCATGAGTTGCAGTGGGCTCGATGATGGCCGCGCAATCGTGCATATCGCTGGCGGGATTCTTGACGTGGTCATCGCGTTACGCTTCGGCGCCGAGGCCCGTTGGTCAGTGGGGACCAGTGGGCGTTGGTGCGCCCGTACCTCGACGAAAACACCATGAGACGCACGCGGGTCGGAACAGGAACACAACTTCGTTTAGCTCTTGAACACCTCGAACAACGCCAGCTGCTGGCTGGTCTCGTTCACGAGACCGATTTGACTTACTTGGGCGCGTTCAAACTGCCGAGCGGCACGTTTGGCGCTTCGAACTTCGGCTATGGCGGGACGGCGCTGGCCTATAATCCGGCCAACAATTCGCTGTTCATCGTCGGTCACGACTGGGATCAATCGATCGCCGAGATCTCGATTCCCGCGCTCAGCACCAGCAGTTCGCTCGGCAGCCTGAGCACCGCCAGCGTGTTGCAGCCGTTCGTCGATGTGACGCAGCGCGTGCCGGACTACACGCTGGAGAGCACCGTCAAGGTCGGCGGCTTGCAGGTGGTGAACGGACAGTTGATCGTCTCGCTGTACGAGTTCTACGACGCCGACGCCGACGCCGTCGACTCGCACTACAAGCTCTCGTCGCTGAATCTCTCGAGCGCCACGGTGAGCGGTTTGTTCCAGGTCGGCAACCTGGGAGGCGGCTTCACCGGCGGCTACATGGGGACGATCCCCAGCGCGTGGCAAGACGATTTCGGCAAGTCGCATCTGACGGGACAGTCGGCGCTCTCGATCATCTCGCGGACGTCGGCGGGGCCGGGCGTGTTCGCGTTCGATCCGACGCAGTTGGGCGCGGCGACGACGCCGGTGGTGGAGATGGTGCATTATCCGTTGGCGCATCCGTTGGCGCCGGAGGCCACGACGAATCCCACGTTCAACACCACGACGCAGATTCGGGGCGTGGCGTTTCCCGAGGGGACCGACAGCGTGCTGTTCTTCGGCTCGCACGGCGTCGGCAACTATTGGTACGGCGACAACGGCGACTATCCCGGCTTAAACGATCCGGCGCGGAGCGCGAAAGGTCCGCACGCTTATCCGTACGTCTACCAGGTCTGGGCCTACGACGCCAACGACTTGCTGGACGTGAAGAACGGCGTCAAGGAACCGTGGCAAGTGCAGCCCTACGACGTGTGGACGTTCGATCCGCCGTTCGCCGACAACAGCGCCAACTCCGGCGGCGTGGCCTACGACGCGGCGACCGGCCGCATCTACGTCGCGCAGCCGTTCGGCGATGGCGAGCGGCCGGTGATTTACGTCTACCAGGCAGGTACGTCAACGCCTGACACCACGGCGCCGACGATCTCGGCAGTCTCGGCCGGCGCGCCGAGTTCCACCAGC
>JALHLM010000661.1 GCA_022844585.1 Pirellulales bacterium
CCTTTACTCCAATCGTCGTCTGCTCCCCCTCGCTTGCGCGTCGGGCTAGTGTAGTTTTGATAGAAAATGCGCCTGCGCGCAAACCACCGACATGTTTGTGCGGAACCGCCGTGCGTAGTCGCTATCGAATCTCGTCGCTTGCGCTCCTGCTGGCTCTGCTAGTCACATCGGCCTTGCGCGCGGACATCGTCGTGATCGCCAATCGAGCGGCGAAGCCGGTTCGATTCACGGTCGCCGCGCAAGGGGGCAAGCCGCACGAGTTGCGGTTGGCGCCCCTCGATCTCGTGCCGGTGCGGATCGATGGTCCGCTGATTGTGAACTATCCGCCCGGGGACAAGGGCGAACAGTACGAAATCCTGCCAAACTCGGCCTACTTCTTCGCTGACACGCCGGACAACAAGAAGGTCGAACTGCACGAAATCGGCCTGCGCCGCCGTCCGGCGGAACTCGCGGATTCGAAGATCGCCGACATGCCGGCGCAACCGGTCGTGATCACCGTCAAGATCCTGGTCGACGACGACCAGCCGTTGCATCGCGAGATCTGGGAGAAGGATCTCCGCCAGCGCATCGCCGATTGCTCGAAGATTCTGGAACAGCATTGTTTCGCTCGCCTGGAAGTCGTGGCCGTCGAGACTTGGGAAACCAATGACGCGGTGAACGACTTTGACCTGGCGCTGAACGAGTTCGAGTCCAAGGTCGATCCCGCGCCGGCGCGGATCGCCATCGGCTTCACGAGTCAGTTTCAGCCCGTGCAGGGACGCACCAATCTGGGCGGCGTGCGCGGCCCGTTCTGCCGTCACGCATTGTTGCGCGAATGGAACAAGCGCGTCGCGCCTGCTGAACGGCTGGAGTTGCTGGTTCACGAGTTGGGCCATTTCTTCGGCGCAGCCCATAGCCCCGAGAACAATACGGTGATGCGACCGCTGTTGGCGGACAAGCAGGCCAATAGCGTGAAGTTTCAGATCGCGTATGATCCCTTGAATACGCTGGCGATGAACCTAATCACCAGCGAGCTGGGCCGGCACGAAGTCCGCTCGCTCCGTCAACTGGATCTGCGCACGCGGCAGTTGCTGGCGGCCGTCTATTGGGAGATCGACAAAGCCCTCCCGAAGGACGACGCCGCGAGTCGGCTGCTGGCGATGGTCGGACCAGTTGCGGAAGAGCCCAAGCCCGCGCCGCCGCCGTATGTGCCGGCCGCCCGCCGCGTGCTGGCGTCGATCACCAAATACGCGGAACGCAACGCGCAATTGCCCGAGACTGCGACGGATGGAGCGCAGCGATTGGTCGGCGACGAACTGGCCGACGCTTACTACCGACAAGCAGCAGCGGCTGCGACCAAGCTCTCGCCAGCCAACGCCGCGAAGGGTTGCCTGATCGGACTGGCCGTCGCGCTCGATCGCACAGAGCAGGTCCGCGGCAATCCGCTCGCTGCCGCGGCGCTTTCGTCGATTGAAACCGCGGACGAGCGCCGCCATCGTTTGGAAGTCATTGGCAATCCCACGCTGCACGGCCGGGAAGACTTGCTGCTGCATTTCACGATCAGCGCCGGCCTGAGCATGGCCCTCTCACCGGAATTGGCCGAATCGGCCGGCGTGCTGAAAGAACTGAAAGACGCGCAGGGCGGCAGCGGGTTCAGTTTCGCCGATCTCAGCGCGGACCTGGCCGGCGTCGAGTTCGCCCGGCAGTTGACGGAGCATCCCGAACGGCTCGGCGAATTCGCCAAGACGCTTAAGCTCTCTGACTACGCGCCCGCCATCGACGGCCTTCCCGAGGGACTCGACACGAGCCGCTTCGTTACGGAGTTCGGCTCGCCCGCTGATGCCCGTTATCAGGCCGTTAAGACCGACATTCTCGCTCGCATCAAGGCGCTGCCAGGTCACGCGACGGCAGTGCCGAAGGCGGAGTAAGGCGATTTCGGCGGTGCAAGCATGTCGCTCCATGGCCCCGCAGCAAACGCCATCTTGGCAGACAATGCGGGTCCAGCTAGCACGATCGTAATGACTCTACGCCCGCCTTCCGTGTCTTGGTTGGGAATCGCGTCGCGACGCTAAACGTAGAATCCTGCGGGACTTCGCTCTGCGGCGGATACCCGCCGTCACATCGGCACTCACCAGATGGCGCGGTAGTTGCATTCCGACATTGCGGAACAGTGAAGTCGCCTGCAATCGGAGTGATCCTCGCGTGAAGGGAAAACTGCGTCCCGTTCAAATCGCCCGCCGTGTCGTGGAAGCCTCCGGCTATCTCGAACTTGGGCTGACGGCGCGAGCGCTCGAAGTGCTGGAACCATTGCCCACCGATGGCCCATTGGCCGCGCCAGTCTTGTACCTGCGTGGGCAGGCGTTTCGTTTCGAACAGCGTTTCGACGAAGCCGTCGCACCACTCACCGCGGCTGCGGAGCAGTTTCCTACGCCCGTTGATCGCCACGTCTGGATGGTGCTCAGCCACTGCCAGTTCAAATCCGGTCACCTGACCGAAGCGGTGGACGCCTTGGCGCACGCCCGCGGCGCGTTTGTGAAACCGAGACCCGCGCCCGAAAACTAGACGGCGCTATTCCCAGCGCATCGTTTCCAGATACGACCGCAATTGGCCGGCCGTGCGGAACTTCTTCAGGATGATCGACCGTTTCAGGCCGCAGCAGATCGCTTTGA
>JALHLM010000662.1 GCA_022844585.1 Pirellulales bacterium
CTCGTCAGCGCCCACGCGAAGTTTCTGACCGACAACCGCAATCGAAAGATCACCATCCAAGGCAACACGGATGAGCGCGGAAGCCGCGAATACAACATCAGCTTGGGTCAGCGCCGCGCCGACAGCGTAAAGAAGATGATGATGCTGCTCGGCGTAACGGATAGCCAAGTCGAAACCGTCAGTTTCGGTGAAGAAAAGCCGGCAGTCCAAGGGGCCGACGAATCCGCGTGGTCCAAGAATCGCCGGGCCGAGATCGTGTACGACGGCGAGTGACATCGGTTTCCCCGGGACAACCACCTGCCCGACTGTTTCATTCGAACATGAGCCGATTCTGCAATCCGTTGACGCCGCTTCGCGGCGTCAACCCACGCTCGGTCGCGAGCCTGTTGTTTGCGCTCGTTGTCGCAATGGCTTCCCCGTCGCGAGGAGCACTGTTCGACGATAACGTGGCCCGCCGCCAAATCGCGACGGAGCGCCAGCGCGTAGACGAGGCCAACGCTCGTATCGAAACCCAGAGCAAGCAGCTCGAATTGATTGCAGGCCGTCTCGGCAAGCTCGAAGAGAGTTCAGGCAGAAATCAGGCCGTGCTCGAACTATTTCGTGAAATCGAGAGCCTGAAGTCCGAAATCGCGAAGATGCGCGGTCAGCTCGAAGTGCTCGGAAACGGCATCGAGACGGCCCAGAAGCGGCAGCAGGACTTCTACGTCGATCTCGATACGCGATTGCGCCGTATCGAAACACTGAACCCGCCGGCCGTCTCGGGTGCGGCACCGGCGGATCCCAACCTCGGCCCGAGTGGGGGCACGTCCACCACAGTGTCCGGCAAGCCGGCGACATCGGCCCCGCCGTCGAGCACTGCAGCCAGTACGGCCGAAATGCGCGCCTACGAAGCTGCACAGAATCTGCGCCGCATCGGCAATTACCAGGGCGCGATCGTAGCCTTCCAAAGCTTCATCAAGCAGCACGCCAAGAGCGCGCTTGCGCCAAGCGCCCAATACTGGATCGGCGATTCCTACTTCAATCTGCGAGACTTCCGCCTCGCGATCAACAGCCAACGGTTATTGATCGTGAGCTATCCCGATAGCTCCAAGGTGCCGGATGCATTGCTGAACATCGCCAGTTCACAGATGGAAATGGGTGATTCCGCGGCGGCACGCAAGACCATGGACGAGATCGTGGCCAAACATCCGACGAGCGATGCTGCGGAAAAGGCCAAGCGCAGGCTGGCGAATCTGCGCTGAAGGTCTTCGGGCCCGGTAGACGAAGCTGCTCCCCCGTGGGTGCTCCGTCCTGGCTAAGATTTCGCCCCACTCGTCGTTGCCGTCATCACGGGGCGCCATGGAATTCAACGTCCACCACCAGGTACTGCTGAGCGTTCTTGGGCTGGCCATGCTGTTCGGTGCCGTGGCCAACAAGACCCACTTTTGCACGCTCGGTGCAGTTTCCGATTGGGTGAACATCGGCGACACCGGCCGCATGCGAGCCTGGGTCTTCGCGATGGCTGTCGCCTTGGCCGGGGTGCTCGCCATGGAAGCGTTCGGATTCGCGAGCATCTCCGGGACGACCTTCCCGCATTACCGCACCCCCGTCTTTGCCTGGATGCGATATCTGCTGGGTGGCTTTATGTTCGGAGTGGGAATGACCCTCGCATCGGGCTGCAGCAGCAAAACGCTCATACGAGTCGGCGGCGGGAACTTGAAATCAGCTGTCGTCCTTGCGGTGGCGGCGCTATGCGCATACGCGATGATCTGGACTGACCTCTATGCCGTTGCCTTTAACCCCTGGCTCGCCCCGACGGCAGTCGACCTTCAGCAACACGCGATCCGCAGTCAGGCGCTTGGTGATGTCATCGCGCGCATTGCAGGGGGCGACGGGCAGATTGTCGGATCGGTCGCAGGCTGGGTGGTGGTGGCTGCCTTCGTAGCCTTCGCTTTTGCGTCGCGTGATTTTCGTGGCAGCTTCGACAATGTTCTCGGCGGATTCGTGGTGGGATTGCTCATCGCCGCAGGATGGTATGTCACGGGTGGTCCGCTCGGCGCGGAGTGGAAAGACTACGCGGCGATGTCTGCCGTACCACCTTCACGCGTGGAGGTTCAATCTTTCACATTCATCGCGCCCATGGGCGACACGTTGCGATATCTCATGTCGCCAGCGAACCTCGAGTTGATCAATTTCGGTGTCGTAGCCCTCGGCGGCGTGCTGATGGGGTCGTTCCTGTACGCGCTCGCCGCTCGCCGATTTCGAATCGAGTGGTTTGCAAGCCCCCAGGACTGTGCGCGCCACCTCACGGGCGGGGCCCTCCTCGGCGTAGGTGGTGTCGTCGCGATGGGCTGCACGATCGGTCAAGCGATAACAGGCATGTCTACTCTAGCTCTGGGCTCGTTGCTGACCTTCGCGGCGATTGTTGCGGGATCCGTTGCAACGATGAAGATCCAGTACTGGTTGATGATGCGCGAGGACGGATAGCCGCCCCGTGGCCCGGCTCAGATCCGGTTGTCCATGGCGCCTACGCTGCTATAATCTGCCGCTCTTTGGGTCGTTAGCTCAGTTGGTAGAGCAGCGGACTTTTAATCCGTTGGTCGGCAGTTCGAGCCTGCCACGAC
>JALHLM010000663.1 GCA_022844585.1 Pirellulales bacterium
CGTGGCGGCGAGTTGTTCCAGGAACGCTTCGCCGCCGCGCCGATGTTGGCCGACCATTTTGTGTGGTTGTCGGAGGCGTTCGCCGATGCCCACCACGTTTACTTGGCGCCGGACGGAATCAATTCAAACCGGCGACATGGATCGTATTTCAATCCGAGCGAAGTCTTCAGTGCGACCAAACTAAGACGCCGCGCCCTGAGGCTATCCACTTGGAGCTTGATTGATCGCGACCGGCAGCGCTGGCTGTTCATTCTCTCGCCCGAGGACGAGGCCATCCAAGCAGCGGCGATCGGTCGCGAGGCCTTCGCGCGGGACCTGGCGGCGCGTTTGCGCGAGACGGCGCAAGCCGGGCGGCAGCCGGTGTTGATTGCACCGTCGGCGTGCCTGCAGGCCGTTCAGGCGTCCGGCATCGCGCCGGCGAATCTTATTGCGTTATCCGGCTGCGGCTATCTGCGGTTCATGCTCCTGCTGTACGATGCGGAGCACGTGTTTTATTGGAATCTGTTCTCCGCCTCGATGCTGGGCCGCGTCATTAATCAGCAGACCGTGTTCACGTTCGCCCCGGGGCATTTGGCACACGCGCTGCGCGAAATCCGCGTTTTGGGAGCGCGCCACTTTTTTCTCGGCGAAGAACCATCGATGCTGAATCTGGCCGAGCCGCTCGACGCGGATCGTCTCGCTGAGTTGGCGGCGACGCAACACGTGCATTTGCTCGCGCCGGTCAGTCGATATCTCGCGCAATCTCCGACGCCAGCGCAGTTGGTCGAGTCAATCCTGACGGAGACGCCCTAAAATGGACGGCGATCCTCCGCTGCGCTCCGTATTGGTCACCGGCGCTTCAACCGGCATCGGAGCGGCCACGGTACGCGCGCTGGCTGATCACGGCTTCGAAGTCTTCGCCGCCGCGCGCAACACCGATGACGCCAAGGCAGTCTGCGAACACCAACCGTCGCGCATACGCTCATTGCAACTCGATGTCACCGACGAAGCGTCGATTCGTTCGGCGGTGCAATGCATCCAAGTGAGTTTGGGTGGCCGTGGATTGTACGGGCTCGTGAACAACGCCGGAGTTGCATTGGGCGGGCCGCTGGAATGCACGCCGATATCCGCTCTGCGCCGACAGTTAGACGTGAACGTCATCGGCGCGGCGGCCGTGACCCAGGCTTGTTTACCGCTTCTGCGCCAGGCGACCGGACGAATCATCAACATCAGCTCGATCTCCGGACGCGTCGCTTTGCCGTTCGTCGGGCCGTACGCCGCTTCGAAGTTCGCCCTCCGCGCGATTTCCGATTCCCTCCGCGCGGAGCTGCGGCCTTGGGGCATCGAGGTCGTGATGATCGAGCCAGGTCAAATCGCCACGCCGATTTGGGAGAAGGGCATCGCCGAATGCGAACGCGTGCAAGCCGAGTGGTCGGCCGACGCGCATGAATACTACGACGTGACGATGTCGGCGCTCTTGAATCACGTGCGTCGCGGCGGCGGGCTGCCGCCGGAGCGCGTGGCGGACGTAATTGTGAAGGCCATGACAGCGAGGCAACCGCGCACGAGTTACGTCGTCGGGCGCGATTCGCGCTGGCTGCGCTGGCTCGGCAGGTTGCCGGCGCGTTGGCGCGACGCCTTGTTCACGAGGAGCCTGCCGCGTGGGCGCTAACGACGGGAGTTATCGCGACCGCGTGGCCATCGTGACCGGCGGCGGTGCTGGCATTGGTGCGGCGCTCGGCGAGGAACTTGCGCGGCGCGGCGCTCGAGTCGTCCTGGCGGACCGCGACGCCGTCACGGTGGAAGCCGTCGCGGAACGCATCCGATCGACTGGCGGCGATGGCAAAGCAGCCGTCTTGGATGTCACCGACGCCGCGGCGGTCGAAGCCTTAGTGCAAACCACGATCGCCGCATACGGCCGGCTCGACATCCTGTTCAACAACGCCGGCGTCGGCTGCTTTGGCGATGTGCGCGAGTTTTCTCCGGTGCAATGGCGCACGATCGTCGACGTCAACTTCTGGGGCTGCGTGCATGGCAGCCTGGCGGCCTATCGCTGGATGGCCGAACACGGCGGCGGCCAGATTGTGAACATCGCCTCGCTGGCTGGATTAGTGCCTGTGCCCGGGACTGTACCCTATACGGCGGCCAAGCACGCCGTGGTCGGGTTTTCACTCTCGTTGCGCGCCGAAGCGGCTGACCAGGGAGTACGCGTCAGCGTCGTCTGTCCCGGCCCAGTGCGAAGTAACTTTCACGATTCGATGATCCTGCCCGCAGCACAGCCCGCGCCGCGCCGGGCGCCGGTGGACGCCGGTGACACGTTGGCGGCGGCGTGCGCGATTCTGCACGGAGCGGAGAAGAATCAGCCGGTGATCGTATTCCCCGCGAGGGCCCGCCGCACGTGGTGGAAATGGCGGTGGTTTCCTAGTTTGCTGAGTTCGGCCCATCGCAACATCGTCGACGCGCTACGACGGAAATGATGCCGCTGATGGCCGCGCTCTTGTCCGCCGGATACCGGACGTGCGACAATTCCACGAGCAGCAGATCATCGATTCGACTCACCGTATTGGGAGTTTGTCACATGCGAAACGCTTTCGTTCTTACGGC
>JALHLM010000664.1:0-1585 GCA_022844585.1 Pirellulales bacterium
ATCACCGGGCCAGACGGCAAACCGATCACGCTGGCAGGTGAACCGGACGATCGAGAGCCGGGGTTGTATTCGACGACGTATGTGGCGCGCGAGCCCGGCGCGTATCGTGCGACCGTGACCGCAAACGCGCCGGACGGGAGCGAAATCGCCACGCGCGAAGCGGGCTGGACCGCGCAACCGGCGGCCGAAGAGTTTGCGCGCCTCGCGCCGAATCGCGAATTGCTCGCCGAGATCGCGGCCAAGACCGGCGGCGAGATTGTCGACGCCGACGCGTTGTCGTCATTCGTCTCCGGACTCTCGCGACGGAAAGCGCCCGTCACCGAACCGTGGATTTATCCGCTCTGGCAGCACCCACTGTATTTCCTGACGGCGATCGTTTGCCTGGCCGGCGAATGGGGCCTGCGCCGCTGGAATGGGTTGGCGTAAAGCACACTTCTTCGTTGTTGGATCGCGTATGAACCTGGCATGCTCGATTGCATTAGCGGCGATCACCTTCGCAGATGCCGCACCGCGCGCCGATGTGATCGTAGTCGTCGGCGCCGCCGGCGCCCCGGAATACGCGGCGGACTTCACGCAAGCAGCGGAGCTATGGCGCGTCGCGGCCGAGCAAGGCCAGGCCGCCGTGGAAACGATTGGCGCCACGGAGGCCGCCACGCCTGACAAGGAGACGTTGCGCGCCGCGTTGGAGCGGCTGGTTCCGGCGGAGGACCGCGGCCCCTTGTGGATCGTGCTGCTCGGGCATGGCACGTTCAGCGGGAACGTCGCGAAGTTCAATCTACGTGGCCCGGATGTCAGCGCGGCGGAACTCAGCGAGTGGCTGGCGTCCGCGAAACGGCCGCTGGCGATCATCAACTGCGCATCGGCGAGCGGACCGTTTATCAATGCGCTATCGGTCGAGAACCGGGTGGTCATTACTGCGACGAAAAGCGGTGACGAAACCAACTACGCGCGCTTCGGGAAGTATCTCGCGCAAGCGATTGGCGACGCGAGCGCGGATCTGGACAAGGACGGCCAGGTGTCGTTGCTGGAAGGATTTTTGATCGGCGGCGGACGAGTGGCCGAATTCTATCTCGCAGATGCGCGGCTGGCCACGGAACATGCGTTGCTGGACGACAACGGCGACAAGCTGGGCACGCCCGGCGATTGGTTCGCCGGCGTGCGGGCGACAAAACGAGCAAAAGACGGCGCGGCGCTCGACGGCTTACGGGCGCACCAGTTGATCCTTGTGCCCAGCGCCAGCGAGCGAGAACTGCCGGAGGAACAGCGAACGCGGCGCGACGAGTTGGAAGTGGCGATCGACGCGCTGCGGGAAGAGAAGGCAAAGCTTTCTGAGGACGACTACTACGCCAAGTTGGAGGCGCTGATGCTGGAACTGAGTCGGATCTACCAGTCAGCCCAGCCCGTCACTCCAGCGATTCAGTACTAGTTCTGGCGCGCTGGATGAATACACAGTTGCGGCGCGCGTCTCCCGACCGTGACTCAACGCGTGGCAGCCGTTCAACCGCGGAACCAAAGCATCAGGACGAGCACCATCAGTCCGGTAACGATCTGCGCGGCGAGCAACGCCAATAAGATCATCCGTTGC
>JALHLM010000664.1:1595-2581 GCA_022844585.1 Pirellulales bacterium
CCGTTGCCAGCGCATTTCGGCGGCGAGCGCTTCGATGCCTTGCGCGCGGCTCGTCCACCGCTGTTCCCAGGCCTTGTAGTCCGGCACGACGTTCGGCGGTGGAGGCGGTTCGTCCTCCAATCCTTCGCCCAGCGGCGGCACGGGAACGTAGAACCGATGCGGGCAGTTGCGGCACAGCACGTAGCAACCGACGGCCGCGTCCTCCACGTCGTTGACGGCCTGACAAATCGGACAAACCATTTGCTTCTTCATCGCGTGTTCCGTAAGTCAGTGATGTAGGTCAGGCACCGCCGCCGAGTCCGAAAACGTCGCCCGCATGATCGCTTTTTGACGTCCTCAACGGTTGCCAACGATGTGCCTGACATGGTTGCGGCGTCGATTCCTGTCAGGCACATTGTTGGCGCAATCTATGGATGTGGCTGCGCGTTCTCGTTGCACGCGGTTTCTCTCTTCGACCGCGGTGCCTGACCTACGGGAGGTGCGCTATTCGGCCTTTGCTTCCGCGCCCCAATAGACTCGGTTCGTAAACGCTTCGCCGGTCGGCAGGACGAAGACGCCCCAGGTTGTGTTGGCGGTGATTTCTACCGATTCGTTTTTGGCCGCCTGGCCGGGGACTTTGATCGTGAGTTGATACTTGCCCGGAACGACGGTGTAGTTGAGGGCTTTTTTCGGGTCTTTCATGCCTTGGCCGGCTTTGAGCGGGTAGCTCTTTTTGCCGATCATGATCGTCACCGCCTGGTCGTGACCGTTGGCGAGGACGATGCGGCCTTTGCCTGGCTCGGGAAGCATGCCGTCTTGCTTGGCCTTGGCGTCGAAATGCACGGCGGCGTCGATGACGGTGCTTTCCCCTTCACCCGCGAGCCGCACGGCCATGGAACCGGTCGCGTTCTTGAAGATCAACGTCGCCGGCGCGTCCGCTTCCGCGCTGGCGGCGGCCTCTTGTTCTTTCCAACCTTTCGCGGTCAGCTCCGTGCGATAGAACTCCA
>JALHLM010000665.1 GCA_022844585.1 Pirellulales bacterium
CGCGACCACAACATCACCGGCTATCCCATGTGGCTCGCCGGCGCCGGCGTCAAGCAGGGCTACTCGTATGGCAACACCGATGAGTACGGACGCATGGCCGTGGAAGGACGCATGCACACCAATGACCTGCACGCCACGCTGTTGGCGCTGTTGGGACTCGACCACTTGTCGCTGACCTACCAATACGCTGGCCGGGACTTCCGCTTGACGGACGTCGCGGGAGAAGTGGTGCAAGAAATCTTCGCGTAGGCGAGGAGACTGCCGCCCCCGCTACAGTCCGGCGACCCATGTCGCCTGTGGCTGTAGCGGGTTTTTTGTTGTCAAGGTTTCCCTCAGGCCGCGAACGAATCCAAGCGGTCCATCAAGCCGTCCATGGCCTGCGCGAGGGGCGGCCTGACCAGCGGACCGGCCAGCGCGTCCGCGAGCAAGCGATAAATCGCGTGGTGCGGCGAATAGCAACGTCCGCCCGAAATGGTTGCCGCAAGCGTGGCCGTTTGAATCACCGCGCCGGCCACAAACGTCTTCACGCGCTGTGCGCGTTCCAGTAGCCCTCGCGGCATCGGCCAAACCTCGGCCTGGCACACGGCTTCGAGATAACCCGCCGCAGCGTCCAGCGCCAGCATTTGCTCGGCGAGTTTCGCCCTCGCCCAGCCGGATTGCCCGCCGGCCCGAATGCCTTCACGCAACGCTGCGTCACCAATACCGAGAAACACGGCCGAGAACAGTAACGTCGACCAATGCCGGGCGCTCACGCCTTCCAAACAACCCGGATAGCCAAGCACCTGCGTGGCGGGCGCATGCTCGAGCCGCAGCCCGATGCTCGCCGTGGGACGCATCCCGAACGGATCCCAGCGGTCGTCGATTTCGAGTCCTGGCGCATCGCGATGCACAAAATAAGCGTCAACGCAGATGCTCCCTTCAACGCGTTCGCGTTCGTCGTTGCGTGCCGCACAAAGAAAGTAGTCGGCATCCGGACCGATCGTGGCGAAGGCCTTGCGACCGCTCAAGCGCGACTCGCCGCTCGCGTCCGTCTTGGCAACAGTCTTGGTGTTCTTCAAGTCGCCGCCGGCGCCAGGTTCCGAATTCGCGACGGCCAGCAATCTCCCTCCCAGAACTTGTTGCGCGATCCAAGATTGATGTAATCGCAACGCGGCGCGATGCTCTGCCCTCACTGCGGCCAGCGGAATGCGGCACGTCGCGGCATTTCCCAGCGGCATCACCAAGGCCAACGCCGCGGCCGGCGCGCGTCTCGCAACGCTGCGTACCGCTTGGGCGACATCCCACAGCGAAGACTCCGGCCCGCCGAACCGCACGGGCAGCGGCGCGGTGAGAATCCGCGAATTCCGAAAGTCCTCCAACACACGCGCTGGCAAGCGACACGCGCCGCGCTCGTAGGCTCGCCGTTCGTGTTCACTCCAAGTATTCGCCAGCTCTGCGGCGAATTCCAGGAGTGACGGTGCGCCATCAAATTGCAAGCCGTGACCTTGCGGCGTGACGTCGGCGCGCTGCCGCGCTGCGTGCAGCAACTCTAGCGCGCGACCGTTGACCTCTGATACAGCATCGGCAGGGCGCGGCGAATAAGCGTGCAGGGTGATTGCGTCCGACTTGGCGCGCATTTGGTGAACGGAGCCAGCCGGCAGAAAGGACTCGCTCCCTTGACGCAATAATTTAAGTTGAAAATCGTAGCCGTGCGCGCTCGGCAGAAAGCGTTCCTCTTCAACATCGCCGGCGATGATGCGATATAGTCCGGCGCTATTGGCGTGGCTATGCAGTTCGCAGCGGGCCCCGGCGCGCCATCTTGCCGCGACGATCATGAGGCCGTCCGTATCACACAATACCTTCCGCGCATAAAGCTCGTCGTCGTTCGCGGCGGGAAGTGGGAGAAGTTCCGCCGCCGGAATCTGATCCAGCGCGGCCCGCAGGCGGTGTACCGTCGGATCATTGTCGGATCGTGTACATGACCCAATCTGCGTCTCGAGGTGAGACATGAAGAGCGCTCCGAGCCAAGAGATGTGAATCAAGAGAAGAGTTCACATCATGGCAAACGGCGTGCCGCGCGACGGTCGATTCCAATCATCGAAATCGAACCGGTCACAATCCCGACGACCGCTCCAAATGGCCGGAGAGTTGTGCCGCGATCAAGCCGAGATCACGGCTGTCCAGCACGCATCACGGCGTCCCGTTTCAGGCGTCGGCCGCATAACCGGACTTGCGTGTGATCGTCCAGACCCACACGCGCAGGAGCAACCCTAACGCCGACGACGCGCGGCCAATGATGTGCGGCAACGTGCCGTCGTTGGCAACGGCAATCCATTTCCCGTGAGACCGCTCCAGTGAAATGACGTACGCAGCGCCTTCGTCCGCCGCTTCCTCGGGCAGGTCGCGGGGCGCCAGGCTGATTCCGGAGAGCATTGCATTCAATTCGGACATGGGACGCCTGCGTTTCAAAAGTGGATTGGTGTTTACCAAACGCAACCAATGCAAATTCGAGGCCAGACGCAAGTTTCCGGTGCGACCACGGTGAGAATCTCCACTGCGTGCGGCCGCGTGCCCTTGAGCCGCGCAAACAA
>JALHLM010000666.1 GCA_022844585.1 Pirellulales bacterium
TCCCTCCCCCAAGGAACTGCTATCCGGCCGGCCGTCGGGATTTTTTCAGTCGCTGCGGGTCATACGGTGTTTCCGTTTTCAAGACGTGGTAAGCGATTACCAACAGCCGCCGCGCCAGCGCCACAAGCGCCGTTTTGGCGCCGCGTTTCTTGGCCACGCGGTGATACGCACGCCGCAAGGGCTGCGATGCTCGGTGTTCGTCGCGGGCTACCAGATGCGCGATTTGCACCCAGACGCCGCGCAACTCGTGGCGTCCTTCGCGCGTGATCGGACCGTACTGCGCACGCTCGCCGCTTTGCCGCACGGTGGGCGCCAGTCCGGTGTAACCGATCAGTTTGCGCGACGAGGGGAAGCGCTGCACGTCGTCCACCGCGGCCAAAAACGTCAGCGCCGCGATGCGTCCCACCTTGGGGATCGATTGGAGCAACGCGGCCCGCGGATCGAGCCGTTCTTTCACGGCCAACTGTTGGTCGAGCTCGCGAATCGAACGCGACACGCTCGTAAAGTTGTCATAGTACGTGGCCACGATCCGCGCCAGGTAATCATGCTCGAAGCCGGCCTGAAACAACCGTTGCCAACCGACCGGCGAAGCCAGCCCGCGCGGCGGCAACCGCACGCCCGATTGACGCAGCATGCCGCGAACCAGGTTGCACAACTTGGTCCGCGTGCGCACCAGTTGCCGTCGAGCCGCCAACCATCCGCGCACCGAACGGGCTTCCGCACTGGGCATATGCACCGGCTGGGGCAGGCCGTTGAGCCGCAGCAACTCGCACAGAATCTTGGCGTCGATCTTGTCGGTCTTCTTGCGACTCTCGGCGATCGCCTTGACCTTCACCGGGTTGACCACCGTCACCTCCGCGCCCGCGTCCAGCAGCGTTTGGTAGACCCAGGCGGTTTAATTGCCCGCCTCGATCGCCACCGTAAAGCCGCCGCGGAACCGCCGCACCAACCGCTCCAAGCCCGCCCGCGAAGTCTCCAGCGGTCCGGACCACTGCTTGCGGCCCTGCGGATCGGCCACAAACGCATAACTCGACACACCCGCCAAATCGAGGCCACAATACTTCATGGTCGGTCTCCTTCGGAATCGGGGTCCTGACGAAAACAACGCCAACGTCGTCATCATCCTAACCACCGAAGCGAGACCGACCTCCCTTCATGGCTTCTCCCACCGATTGCTCGTTAGCGTGCCTCCCCATCCGGCTCCGCGACGAATTGATAACCCGCGCCGCGGACGCTCAGAAAGTGTCGCGGTTCCGCGGGATCGAGTTCGAAATACTTGCGAAGGCGCATCACGAAGTTGTCCACGGTGCGCGTCGTGGGGCTGTTGGAGAGGCCCCAGACGTTGTCCAACAATTGGGAGCGACTGACGACGGAGCCTTCGTTTTCGGCGAAGTAGCGCAGCAGCTTCATCTCCATGTGCGTCAGCCGGCAAGGTTCGTCGCCGACGGCGACTTTGAAGGTGTTGAAATTCACCTTCACGCGGCCAGCGGCGAATTCGAACGAGTCGCCCACTTTCTGATCGAGCCCAATCCACGGCGTGTGCGCGTGCCGCGCGAGCAGATTCCTCACCCGCGCGATCAACTCGTCTAAGTCAAACGGCTTCTCCAGGTACTGATCCGCGCCGACGTCAAAGCCGCGCGTGCGATCTTCCGCCAAGGTGCGCGCGCTGAGGATCAACACTGGCAGGACATGCCCCGCTTCACGCAACGTTTCGCAGACGGTGTACCCGCTCATGCCGGGCAGCATCAGGTCGAGGATCACCAAGTCGACAGGCTCCGAGCCTTGCTCAATCAACTTGAGCGCCGTCGGCCCATCGCCGGCCACGGTGACGCGATAGCCTTCGGCCTCAAGATTGAACTTGATGCCAATCGCCAGATGCTGCTCATCCTCGACCACCAGCACATGACGCGTACTTTTCACCGGCACGGAAGCAAGCGATGGATTCACAAAACTCATTCCCGGAACGCGGAAGACACGAATTCAGTATCGCACGCTTGCCTCAGCCCGACAACGCACAGAAGAGCCCGCGAAACACGCGGAACACACGAAAGAAGGAAGTATTTGATCGCGGCCGGAAATTCCATTGGGACATATCCGGTACACCTCCACTTTCGCGTGTTTGGCGTGTTTCGCGGGCCAACCCGCCGGTAGAAGGCGCTGCTGTTCAGCGGTATACTCCCGGTTTCGTTGGCGGTCGCGTTCCCTGGAAGAGCTGAGGAGTTTGCCATGTCGGTCAAGGAATTCATGCGGAAGCACTACCTGCACTTCAACGCCCGGGAAACCGTGGCGGCGGCCGAGGCGTGGTGCGAATTGATCGACGGCGGCGGCAAGATGTTGCTGGCGATGGCCGGGGCCATGAGTACGGCGGAGTTGGGCATCTCGCTGGCGAAGATGATCCGCGCCGGCAAAGTCCACGCCATTTCCACCACGGCGGCCAACTTCGAAGAAGACATCTTCAACCTGGTCGCCCATCGCGACTACAAGGTTGTGCCCGACTGGCGGGCGCTCTCCACCGAGGCCGAAGTCGAGCTGCGCGACGCGGGTTTCAATCGCGTGACCGATA
>JALHLM010000667.1 GCA_022844585.1 Pirellulales bacterium
ATGGCGGCGGCAAGATGTTGCTGGCGATGGCCGGGGCCATGAGCACGGCGGAACTGGGCATCTCGCTGGCGAAGATGATCCGCGCCGGCAAGGTCCACGCCATTTCCACCACGGCGGCGAACTTCGAGGAAGACA
Source organism: Pirellulales bacterium (assembly GCA_022844585.1). GTDB lineage: Bacteria > Planctomycetota > Planctomycetia > Pirellulales > JALHLM01 > JALHLM01. The sequence continues at coordinate 136 of JALHLM010000667.1, forward strand.
TCTTCAACCTGGTCGCCCATCGCGACTATAAGGTCGTCCCCGACTGGCGGGCGCTCTCCACCGAGGCCGAGGTCGAGTTGCGCGACGCCGGCTTCAATCGCGTGACCGATACCTGCATCCCGGAAACGGTAATCCGCGATATCGAAGGCAAGCTGTTGGAGTACTGGATCGACGCCGCGAACAAGGGCGAGTCGTACTTCTCCACCGAATACTTTTACCGGCTGTTCGACGACGGCGTCATCGACCGCGTCCGCCACTTGCCCAAGGAACATTCCTGGGTCTGGGCCGCGTACGAGATGAAGATTCCGGTCTACACGCCGGGCTTCGAGGACTCCACGCTGGGCAACATTTTCGCCGCACGCGTGCTGGAAGGCGAAGTGAAGAGCCACTCGGCGATCAAGTCCGGCACGCAGCAGATGGAGCATCTCGTTCGCTGGTACTTGGAGAACACTCCGAAACACGAGATCGGCTTCTTCCAAATCGCCGGCGGCATCGCGGGCGACTTCGCGATCTGCGCCGTGCCATTGATTATCCAGGACTTGGAAAAGAAAGTGCGCCTCTGGAGCTACTTCGCCCAAATCTCGGACTCGACCACGTCGTACGGTTCCTACTCGGGCGCGGTCCCGAACGAAAAAATCACCTGGCACAAGCTCGACCCCGAAGCGCCGAAGTTCATGATCAACTCGGACGCGTCGATCGTGGCGCCGTTGATTTTCTCGTACGTGCTCGGGGAATAGGGGCGGATGCCGTTTTGAACCGCGGAGGCGCTGAGACGCGGAGGAGGGGTTTCTATTGCCGGCCCATATTTGGGAGAAGTATGATAGTAGTGGAAGGAGCGCTATCGCGCTCGTATCGAGACACGCGGAGTTGAAGGCATATGGCAACGATTGAAGTATTACTTACCGCCGAAGAGTTTTTTGCCATTCCACGCGGCGACCAGCCGAAGGAATTGGTGCAGGGAAGGATTATTAATATGACGCCTCCCGCGACGCGGCATGGCCAGGTTTGCGGTCGAGTATTTCGTTATCTGGATCGATTCGCCGAAGAGCACAACTCGGGCCATGTCGTCTGCAACGACTCCGGGTTCATCACTCAGCGCAATCCCGACTCCGTGCGGGGGCCGGACGTCTCCTACTACGGTTTCGATCAAGTTCCTGCCGGACCGATGCCGTCGAGCTACACGAACGTGGTCCCGCGACTGGCGTTTGAGGTTCTTTCGCCCAGCGACATTTGGGCGGAAGTCCTGGAGAAGGTGACTGAGTACTTCCGCGCGGGCGTGATTGTCGTTTGTGTTTTTGATCCCGCGTATGAGACCATTCAAGTCTTCCGCGGCGATCGCCAGCCGGAATCTTTGTCCGGCGATGCGGAATTGAAGCTGCCGGAGGTGCTCGGCGAGGAATTCGCCGTGCCGGCCAAGAAATTCTTCGTGTGAGCATTCCGGACGAGACTCCGCCGTCTACGGCACTCCCGCGCAATGTCCGCCTGCTGGGCTTAACCAGTCTGGTCAACGACATCGCCAGCGAGATGATCTTTCCGCTGCTGCCCAAGTTCCTGTTGGGCGTGCTGGGAGGTGACAAGCTGTTCCTCGGCGTGATCGAAGGGATCGCCGAGTCGACCGCGAGCCTGCTGAAATTGTTCGCAGGAAGCTGGTCCGATCGCTTGGGACGGCGCAAGGGATTTGTCGTTTTTGGCTACCTGTTGGCAGCCGTGGCGCGGCCGTTGATCGGCGCTGCCGCCGCTCCCTGGCATGTCCTCGCCGCGCGGTTCGCCGATCGCGTCGGGAAGGGAGTGCGGACCGCGCCGCGCGATGCGTTGATCGCCGAGTCGGTGCCTCCTGGAATTCGCGGGCGGGCATTTGGCTTCCACCGCGCCATGGATCACCTCGGCGCTGCGATCGGGCCGCTACTGGCGACCGGATTCCTGTTTCTGTGGCCGGGCGAATATCGGGCGCTGTTCCTGCTGACACTGATTCCCGGCTTGCTCGTGGTGTCGATCGCCATCTTCGGCTTGCGCGAACCGCCCCGAGAATCATCGCCGCAAGTAAATACGAGGCCGGCTTCGGCTTCCGAGTCCGTCCATCGCTTGGCGTCGCGTAGCCATTTCGATCCACGATTTCGCTGGCTGCTGGCGGCGATCGTTGTATTCACGCTGGGCAATTCCAGCGACGCGTTCCTGCTGGTCCGCGCCGAAGAGCTGGGCGTCGCACCGGTTTGGCTGCCGACGCTGTGGTGCGCTTTTCACCTGATGAAGAGTGGCGGCAATCTCATCGCGGGGCGGATCACCGATCGCGTTGGGCCACGACCGATGCTCCTCGGCGGATGGCTCGCCTACGCATTGATCTACGCTGGTTTCGCCATCGCCACGGCGGCCTGGCACGCCTGGGCGCTGTTCGGCGTGTACGCGTTGCATTACGCAGTCACGGAGC
>JALHLM010000668.1 GCA_022844585.1 Pirellulales bacterium
TCACACACCAATCGTTGTCGCCGAGCGACGCGCGAATCTTCTGCGTCGCGGCAAAGATCGTCTCCTTGAGCATGTTGCCGAAGTGTCGGTCCCCCTGCTCATCGCGGTAATGCACGCGGCCGGCGAGCGTCTTGTGGCTGCAGTGCTCGCTCCAGGTTTGGGCGATCGATTCCAGCTCGATATCGGTCGGCTCGCGGCCGAGGTCGGCATAGTGCTGCTGGATCGTCCGCATTTCGACAAGCGTCAGGCTGAGCGTCCGCTCCTTGCTCAGCGCGACGAGGTTCTCGGCAGATAGATGCAGGAGCGGAACGGTTTGCAACTGAAACTTTGCCGGCGAGCCGACGTGCAGTTGCTTCAAATTCAGAGGACCAACAACGGCTTGTTCGATCGAGTCGTTCGAGAGCAGCTTCTTGATCAGCAGTTGCACTTCGCTTTGATTCAGGTCGCCGAGCCAGTACTTGCGGAGCGTACAAACCGCTTCCGCTTTCAAACCAAAATCAGCGATGGCGGTCAGCGTGCTCGCCGCGACGGGATCGGTCACGCCCGGCTTGGGGAAGACGTGGACCAGATGCTCGAGGCCGGCCTTCTCGTCGTTCGGATCGTGCAGAATGACTCCTGCCGGAGGAGCTAGCAGCGCCGGATCACCGACGCGGGCGACGACCGGCTTCTCGACAACCAGGTCCGCGAGCAGTTCGCGCGCAAGGCGCTCCACTTGCGCCTGGGTGAAATCCGCTTCGAGCAAAAAGCCCCGGACCGCGGCCGCGTTGAACGATCCGAGCCCCAGGTCTGCCGCCTGCGCAACCGCCGCGGCCGCGAGCAGGTCGCGCTCGCCGGCAGCGGGATGAAGGTCAATTTCCCACAGCGTCACGGATCGTCTTCCCTTGCTGGAGCAATGCTTCGATGGCTGCGGCGTCGCGCTGCTCCAGCGCGCGGCGCCACAAATGCAATTCTTCTTCGATCTTCGCCAGGGCTGCGAGCACCGGCTCGCGATTCTCCAGCAAAATCTGCTGCCACAGCGAGACGTCTCCCGCGGCAACCCTCGTCGTATCGAGCCAACCACCGGCGGCAAGTTTCAATAAGTCCGGCGGCGTCACCGCGGCGAGCGCTGTCGCGACCACATGCGGCAAGTGACTCGTCGCCGCAACCGCCTGGTCGTGAGCCGCGGGAGTCATCGGAATCACGCCCGCCCCGAGCGACTTCCAAAGTTCCTGCGCCTCGACGATGGCCGACGGCGGCGTGCGATCGGTCGGGGTGATGACGACGACGCGGCTATCGAACAGATTCTCGCGGGCATACTCGACGCCGGCCTTCTCACTACCCGCCAGCGGATGACTGCCGATGAAGCGGGCCTGCCGCGGATTGTGTTCATGCAACTGAGCGTCTACCTCGCTGACGATCCGAGCCTTCGTGCTTCCCGCATCGGTGACGAGCGCTCCATTCGCCGCCGAATTTGCCCACCAGGCAACATGCTTCGCGACATGATCGACGGGCGTGCAGACAATGACGAGATCCACCTCGGGCAGTTCGCCCGCCGATTCGAGCACCAGTTGATCGATGGCCCCACAGGCAATCGCCCGTTGCAGGTTGGCCGCCGACCGCCCGACGCCGATGATTCGCCGCGCCACTCCCGCCCGGCGCAGCGCCAGGCCAATCGAGCCCCCAATCAGCCCCACACCGACAATCGCTGCCTGCTCCCACCGGGCATTTCCGGCAAATGATGGAGTCGTCACTGCTGTCCTCGCGGATTTGGAATGCCGCGATTGTAGCAAAACGAACCCGCCCGCGGACGGCCCCGCGCACCGTGAATGTGCTTTAGGATCCGGCCTCGAGACGGAAGTTTGGTGTTTGCTCGACCGGATTTGCTTGAGGTTGGATCCCAATTCAAACGGGATAATCGGCAGGGGTCGTCGAACTCAATCGAGCCGCGAGCCTCACCGCGGCGAACAGGCTGCTGGGGTTGGCGATTCCTTGCCAGGCGATGTCGAAGGCGGTGCCGTGGTCGACGCTGGTCCGTATGACGGGCAGGCCGAGGGTGGTGTTGATGGCGGTATCGAACGCGAGGGCCTTGAGCGGGATGTGACCCTGGTCGTGATACATGCAGATGTAGGCGTCGGTCTCGGCGCGGCGCCAGGTGAGAAAGCAGGTGTCGGGCGGCAGGGGGCCGATGATTTGAATTCCCCTTTGCCGCGCGAGTTCGACCGCAGGGGCGATGATTCGTTCTTCCTCGCGCTGGCCGAACAGACCGTCTTCGCCCGCGTGTGGATTGAGGCCGCAGCAGACGAGCTTGGGCTCTCGACCGCGGAGGCGACGCATGGCGGCAACGGTGAGGTCGATCACTTCGCTGATTCGCTCAATCGTCAGCAACTGCGGCACTTCGTAGTACCCGACGTGCGCGGTCACGAAGCTGCAGGTGATCTCCGGCGACGTGAGCATCATGCACCAGCGGGTGACTTGCATCCGCTCGGCGAGGATCTCGGTATGTCCCGGGTAATGATGTCCCGCTGCATGGAGCGCGGCCTTGTTGAGCGGACCGGTGCAGATGCCGGCGATCTCTCCG
>JALHLM010000669.1 GCA_022844585.1 Pirellulales bacterium
CGGGAGTCAACCCAACCATCTTGCCGATTGCCGAATGCGCGGCGAGACAGTATTCACACTGGTTCGCTTGTCCAACTGCCAGCGCGATCTGTTCGCGGTTTTTTGCCGTCAGGCTCCCCTTGCCTAACGCACCACTCAGGCCGAGATAGCCTTCGAGTACGGCGGGTGAATTGGCCATTGCCCGAGTCATGTTGGGGACGAGTCCGAGCTTGGCTTTGACTGCATCGAGCAATTCCTTTGCTTTTCCGGCGGCGGCTTCAGGAGCGATTTGATGAATGCGAGACATGGGCAGGAGCTTTCTTTGATTTCCAAGAGGTTAATGTGCCGCTGAGCGAACCGTTCGTCGGCGATGACCATCATCAATACACTTCCCGTGCCATGCCTCGATATTTTGTTCGCAAGACGTTCACTGACAATAACTTGCGATATTTGTCAATCGAGAGGAGATAGCACGATATTTCGTGATTACACGATGTTTCGTTGCCATTGTCACGAAATGTCGTCACACTAGGGACATGACAAGATCACTTCCATCAACCGGGATCGTCGGCGACCCGAAGCGTCTGCTGCTGGATCTAGCCGGACATCATCGCTTGTCCGAATTGCTGCCGTTGGCGGTGCGTCGGCTTGCCGATGGGCCGGCCATTGCGCTCGTTCGCATCTGGCTCATTCAGCCGCCGCAACCGGACGACTGTGCCCATTGCCGATTGGCCACCGAGTGCCAGAACCGTGAGCGTTGTTTGCATCTGGTGGCCAGCGCCGGTCGTTCTCTCACGGGAATTCCCGCGGCGTGGGAAAGACTCGATGGCGCCTTTCGCCGGTTTCCCATTGGAGTCCGCAAAGTTGGGCAGATCGCCAAGACGGGGAAGTCACTCGAAGTCGCTGATGTCGCTCACGACCATGCTTGGGCTGCTGATCCCGCTTGGATTCGTAACGAGCGTATTGCTTCGTTCGCCGGCCATCCTTTATTGCATCGTGGCGAAGTGCTTGGGGTGCTGGGGCTGTTTGCACGTGAGCCGCCTGGCGAATCCTGCTTTGAGTGGCTGCGGATGATCGCCGATCATCTGGCGGCTGCGATTGCAAATGCCCGCGCGCTGGAGGAGATCGATTCGCTCAAAAAGCGATTGGAGCAGGAGAACGAATACCTGCGTGAAGAAGTGCAGCAGATTACCTCGTTTGGAGATCTGATTGGACAGAGTCCGTCACTGCAGGCAACGGCTCGTCAGATCGAGTTGGTAGCTCCGACGGATTCCGCTGTTCTGATACTCGGCGAAAGCGGTACCGGCAAAGAGGTCGTGGCCCGCGAACTTCACCGTCGGAGTCGCCGAGCCGATCGACCGCTCATTAAGGTCAATTGCGCCGCGATTCCACGGGAACTCTATGAGAGCGAGTTCTTTGGGCATGCGAAGGGATCATTCACCGGTGCGCTCCGTGACCGTGCGGGGCGATTCGAACTCGCCGACCGGGGCACGCTTTTTCTTGACGAGATCGGTGAAATCCCGCTCGATCTTCAGGCCAAGCTGTTGCGAGTACTTCAGGAGGGAGAGCTCGAACGAATCGGCGAAGAGCGAACTCGCCGGATCGATGTGCGCATCATCGCCGCGACGAACCGGAATCTCCGAACCGAAGCGGAAGCCGGTCGGTTTCGGCAGGACCTGTTTTATCGGCTCAGCGTGTTCCCGATGGAGTTGTCCCCGTTACGCAAACGCGTCGAGGACATCCCGCTGCTTGCCGACCATTTTCTGGACCGATTCTCTCGGCAGTTGGGGCGACCTAGACCTCGACTCACACTCGCTCATGTTCAGGAACTACAACGCTACGCTTGGCCAGGCAATGTGCGCGAGTTGCAGCATGTACTGGAAAGGGCCTGCATCGTCGCATCAGACGGGAAGCTGCGATTTGATTTTCCCAAAGATCAGCCCAAACGTCGCGAGGAACGAACTGAGCTTCCATCACCGCAACGTATTTTGACCGCAGCGGAATTTAGGGAATTGGAGGCGAACAACATCCGTGAAGCCTTAGCCGCGTCCAACGGGAAGATCTATGGCAAGAATGGAGCTGCCTCTCGGCTTGCGATGAAGCCTACGACGCTCGCCTCGCGGATTAAGGCTCTTGGCATTCCACATATCGATTAGAATTCGGGCCTCACTTTACCGAAGAAACCGCTGCGGCCGACGGCCTCACGCCGAGGGATGAAACAACCGGTACGTCTTGTAGCCTCCGCCAATATTCACCGCCGCGTATCCAGTCTGGTTGAGAATCCGGCTTGCCACATAGCCCCGCTGCCCGACTTGGCAGTACACGGCCACCTCCCGGTCCCGCGGAATCTCCCCCAGTCGACTGCGCAGCTCGTCCACCGGGATGTTGATCGCGCCCGGAATATGCCCCTCCTCGTACTCCCGCGTCGTTCGCACATCGATCAGCAGGGGACGACTCGCAGCCGGAACGGCGACGATCTTATCCACGTCCACCTGGGGATGATCGCCCCGCAGCATTCCAGCCGCCACGAATCCCGCCATATTGATCGGGTCTTTGGCCGAGCCATACTGCGGCGC
>JALHLM010000670.1 GCA_022844585.1 Pirellulales bacterium
CGCCAGCGAGGGGGAGTTGACGCTGCACGATCGCCACCGTCGTACTCAAATCGACGCCCACTCCCCCTCGCTGGCGCGTTTTGAAGTTGCGCGTTTCAAACAGAATGAACGATGGGTGCCTGGGGCAGCGGCGAAGAACACGCGGCCATCGACGTCCCGCGCGCTGGGGCTTCGATTCACCGTGTTGCCAGCCGTCGCGATGCCCCAGCGCCCACGACGTGGCGAACATCAGCCTTCGCCCCAGCCCCAGGCACCCACCTTTGTCTCCGAATACGGGAAATGCGCATCTTCACAACTGGCGCGTCGGGCTAGTGTAGCGCTTCGCCCGATCCGCCGCCTTGCCGCCAGGCAAGCAGTTCCTCGTCGCTCAACTCGGGGATGTGCGCCAAGAAATTCGCCGGCAGATCTTTCAGCCAGACGAGGTCGCCTTCGATGCGATAGACGCCCAAGGTGGCGCTCGACTTCAAGGCCGAGAGCGTTGCAAGCAGCACGGCGACGGCGCCGCACACGATGATGGCCTGGACGATGAACTCCTGCACCGGCGAAGTATCCCAAGATGCGGCAGCGACGAACGCGGCCGCGCCAACTGTGAGCAACAGCACCGCCAGCAAGGGCATGTGTCGCCGTCCGGCCTCATGTTGCTCGCAAAGTCGGTAATAGACGGTGGCGACCTGAGTCGATCGATAGAGTATCCAGCCACTGATCACCGATGACGCGATCAACGCGATCAACGTTAAGGCGGTCGATTGAGTGATGGCGCCAGCCAACATTCCGGCCAGCAGAGGAGCGAAGCTGCAGACCCAGTACCGTGGCATCCACAGATTGACCCAATTCAGCGGTTTCCTGCGCAGCGGGCCATTCGTAGGCAGGCCGCATTTCGCGCATAGACACGGCAACTCGGCATCACGCCGCACGACCAGATACTTCCCCCACCGCCGCGCGCCATTCAACAATACGGCGTCCAAAGAAACAACGCTCGTCGGCCCGGCGTCAGCGGCCGTAAATCGCGGCGAAGCATAGGGATTCTCGGAGTCCATCCCACGATCATCCCGCGAACAAGCATCGAACGCAACTATTCATGTTTCTCGCGTTGGTTGGCGCATAGCACGCTAGCCCGACGCGCAAGCGAGGGGGAGCGGACGTTGAATTGAGTACAACGTTGTACTCGTCACAGCGCCAACTCCCCCTCGCTTGCGCGTCGGGCTAGTGAAGTCGGTCGCTAAATCGGCTGCCCGTTCCAGCGCACAAAGCCTTCCATCGCGAAGTACTCTGGCAGGCCGAGTTTGTTATAGACGGCCGCCGTGTTGCGGTTGCGGTCCTCGGCCCGTTGCCAGAACTCGCGCGAGTCCGCGCCAGGGAACAAGGCCGCGTCCTTCTGCGATTCGTGCCGGAAGATGGCCTGCTTCTTTTTTTCCAGATCGCGGGGGCTGAGCGGCACGGCGATTTCGATTTCATCAACGGGCCATTCCTGCCACGCGCCGCGGTAGAGGAGCACGTCCGGACGGCTGCCTGAGGCGGCTTCGATCTCAGCGAGGGCGCGGAAGATCGCCTCGGCGCAGACGCGGTGCGTGCCGTGGGGATCGGAAAGGTCGCCGGCGACGTAAATCTGCCGCGGCCCCACGCGCTCGATCAGCTCGCGAATGATCCGCACGTCGTCGTCGCCGACGGGGTTCTTGGCGATCGTGCCGGTGCGGTAAAACGGCAAGTCAAGGAAGTGGCAATGCTCTTCCCGCACGCCGGCCACGATCGCTCCGGCCTTGGCTTCCTTCCAGCGAATGAGGGCCTTGATCTTCAACACCGCGTCGACGTCCGGCTCCCCCGGCGCTTTGCTGGCCAGCGCCGCGGTCACCGTCCGCTCCACATCGCCTGCGCGCTCGGAGTCGATGCCGAAGAGGCGGTTGTACTCGGTCACCAGGTCGGCCACGGCCGCGGCGTCGTGATCGTGAACGGCGATGTTGCCGCTGGTCATATAGGCAATGTGCGTCTCGTGCTGATCTTCCACCAGCCGGATCAGCGTTCCGCCCATGCTGATCACATCGTCGTCCGGGTGCGGGCTAAAGCAAATCACGCGACGCGATTCCTTGCCGGACGGATGATATTCGATGGTGTCCATCATCCAGCGGAACACGCGATGAGCGATCGCGTGCGCGGGGCCTTGATGTCGCAGCAGTTGATGCAGGTTGTGCTCGCGAAAGTCGTTGTCGTTGAGTTTCAACAGCGCCTTCTCGGTGCGCTCGCAGAGCCACAGCACCGCGCGCTTGACGAGGCGGTCGTTCCACTCGACGTTGCCATGCACCCAAGGGGTCGCCACGCCGGTCAGCATCGACCCGGCCGCGCCGTCCACCAGCACGGCGGCGTCGGCGTGGTCCTGGAGCAACGTGGCCGGCACGCGATCGGTGATCGGCCCCTCGGCCGTTTCGCGAATGATCTTCGCCTTGTGTTCGCCGAGCGCGATCAACATGATCTTCCGCGCGTCGAGAATGGTGGCCAGCCCCATCGTGATCGCTTGCAGCGGGACGTTGTCCTCGCTGAAGAAAT
>JALHLM010000671.1 GCA_022844585.1 Pirellulales bacterium
ATCCCAAACCCGCGCCGGCAAATTGCCTGACAGATCGACGTCGCTTCCCGTCAGGCAATTAGCCGGCCTCGAGTCTGGATGTGGCCGCCGTTGAACAGTGCGCCGTGGTTTTCGACTTCAACCGGGGTGCCTGACCTACGGGACTTGTGCCAATTTCGTTTGTGACATCTTGAAGCGCAAAGCCACTGTCATCGAAATTGCTCTCAAGGCACTCTTCAGCACACTTTCGCAGCCTCTCCAGTGGAATCACTCCTAGCCATTCGCGCATTTCTTCTGATGCGTCGCTTCCATCTTTCAGGCGACCGCCACCGGCAAGCTGAATGATCTGTCGAAACGACTTCCCGATGAGAAATGCGGGTTGAGACTACCAGAGTTGACAAAGTCGGTGTGCCATCGAATCGTCCATTCTTAGGTGGTCAACCGCTCAAACACCCCATAGGCCGCTTCCCAGGCTTCGCGGTGTTCTGACGGTTCATACTCCTCCACCGAGAATGAGTGGCGGATCACTTCTCGGGCTTCGGCGATGTTGCTGACCGCGCCGGCGGCGACGGCTTGCATCATGACGTTGCCGATCGCCGTGGCTTCCACCGGGCCGGCGATGACGCGGCGGTTGCAGGCGTCGGCGGTGAATTGGCAGAGTTGCCGGTTGAGGGCGCCGCCGCCGACGATGTGAATCGTGCGAATCTTCGTGTCGGCGAGTTCTTCGAGATGACCGAGCACTTGCCGGTAACGGAGCGCCAGGCTTTCCAGGGCGCAGCGCACCATCGCCCCTTCGTCCGCGGGTTGTGCTTGGCCGGTGCGACGGCAGTAGTCGCGCATCGCGTGCGGCATGTCGGCCGGGGCGAGGAGCGTGGCGTCGTCGGGGTTGACCATCGAGACGAGCGGTTGCGCTTCGGCGCTTAAGCGTAACAGCGCTTCCCAGGTGAATTCGCAACCTTGCTTCGCCCAGATGCGGCGGCATTCCTGAATGAGCCAGAGCCCGCCGATGTTTTTCAGCAAGCGGATCGTGCCGCCGACGCCTCCTTCGTTCGTGAAGTTGAGTTGCAGACAGCGATCGTTGACCACCGGGCGCGGCAGCTCCAAGCCCATCAGGCTCCAGGTGCCGGAACTGATGTAGCACCAATCGGGCTTTTCCGCGCCGACTCCGCGCGCCGGGACCGCCATCACGGCGCTCGCGGTGTCATGCGTGCCCGGCAGCACCACTTCGACGTTGTTGAGCCCAGTTTCTTCGGCGAGTTCCTGTCGCAGGTGGCCGAGCTTCGTGCCGGGCTGCGTGATCTCTTCCAGGATATGGAGCGGCAGTTGGAATCGCTCGAAGAGATCGGCGGCCCAATGCCCGCGCGTGGGATTGTAGAACTGCGTCGTCGTGGCGTTGGTGAACTCGTTGACTTTGACGCCGGTTAGCAGCCAGTTGAACACGTCGGGCATCATCAGCAGCGACTCCGCCATCTCCAGCAGCGGCGAATCGGCCCATTTCATCGCCAGCAGTTGATAGAGCGTATTGAACTGCATGAACTGCAGGCCGGAGTGATGGAAAATCTCCTCGCGGCTGACCAGGCGAAACGCCTTGTCGAGAATGCCGTCGGTCCGGTGGTCACGATAATGGTTCGGGTTGCCGAGCAGGACGTTGTTCCGCCCGAGCAGGGCGAAATCGACCCCCCAGGTGTCGACGCCGACGCTGCGGATCTGATCGCCATACTTCGCCCCGGCGGCCGTCAGCCCCCGGCAGATGTTTGACCAGAGGTGCAGCAAGTCCCAATGCTTGCTGCCGGCGACGACGACGGGCCCGTTTTCGAAGCGATTCACCTCGGACAGGGCCAGGAGCCGCCCGTCGAACGACCCCGCCATCACCCGGCCGCTGGAGGCCCCCAAATCGGCCGCCAAAAAGGTTTCCGCCGCCATATTTCCCGCCTTGTCCGCTCGATCGCGTTTGCCGCAAGTTCCACCAGGAAAAGGAGATTGTGGCGATGCCGCCGCGCAAGTTCAAGCGCTGACGGAATGAGGAGTTTGCCCGCGAAACACGCGAAACACACGAAAATGAGGAAGGAAGTTGGTGGAAATCCTTTCGATCGCCGCAGGGGGCTTAGAAGTAAGTGAATCTGCCCCTACCCTCTTTTCTTCCCCTTTTGTGTGTTTCGCGTGTTTCGCGGGCAAACTCCCGGGAGCGGCCACGGGAAAGTCGGTCTAGGTTGCAGAATCAGAGCGGGAAGCGTCGATATCGATTGGTGGGCTAGGCTTAATGTTGACTTAGATGAGCAACATTAGTATGATTGCCCACGCCTTGGCGGCGATCCATTACCTGACGAAGGATTGAATGCCATGAGCACGCCCGCCGTTTCTCGAAAATCGATTGCCTTGTCGGTGACACACCGGCCCCAACTCAAGCTGCACGTGCCTGAAATGCCCGTCCTGGAATCCACCGAACCCGCGCCGGCGCCCTCTCCGGGGCCGAAGGTGTTTTCCGACGAGGAGGTCGCCTTCCTGGCGGAATCGAGCCAGAAGCTCGAAACGGCGTCGCCGCAAGTGATTATCGCGT
>JALHLM010000672.1 GCA_022844585.1 Pirellulales bacterium
TCTCCCAACGCCGTGCCAGTGCCATGAGCCTCCAAGTAACAGATCGTCTCCGGATCGACTCCTGCAATTCGATGCGCCTCGGCGACAACTTCTTCTTGCGCTTTCGGATTGGGCGCTGCGAGCCCCGCTTTGGAATGACCGTCGTTATTAATAGCCATCCCACGCAGCACCCCGAGTACTTGGTCGCCGTCCGCCAGTGCCTTTGAAAGTGGCTTCAGTAGTACGGCGGCTGCGCCCTCACCCCGCACGAAACCATCGGCATATTCATCGAACGCTTTGCAGCGGCCATCGGCGGCTAACATGCCAAACTGGCTCACCAGCACCATGCCGGCCGGATTTAATATCAAATTTACGCCGCCGGCGATCGCCATCTCGGCCTCGCCTGCTCGGAGACTTTGGCAAGCCAAGTGCACAGCCACCAATGCTGAGCTGCACGCCGTGTCGACTGTCAGGCTTGGTCCACGGAAGTTCAGCAAGTAAGAAACACGGGTTGCCACTAGTGACACAGCGTTGCCTGACTGCAAGTGTGGATCGGAAGCCTCGCCACTTTCGTGAAGTAACGCGCCGTAATCGCTTGCGTTCACACCAACAAACACGCCGCAGCGGCGCTCCGCTAATTGGTCAGGTCGGTAGCCGGCTCGCTCGAGGGCCTCCCAAGTCACTTCCAGGAACAGCCGTTGCTGAGGATCCATCAACCTCGCTTCATGTGGCGAGATTTGGAAGAATCCAGGGTCGAAGTCCTCGACTCCTTCGACAAATCCACCCCATTTGCTGCGCGACGAGCCTTGGCTCTTGCCGCTGGGATCGTAGGTCGCCCGCCAATCCCACCGCGATGGTGGGATCTCGCGCACCGAATCCACACCACAGCGTAAATTGTCCCAAAATTCCTCGACGCTCGCGGCTCCAGGGAATCGACACGCCATGCCGACCACGGCGATCGCGTCATCCGGTTGTGCTGCGGCAGCGAAATGCCTTGGCGTGATTGCGGAAAGTGAAGCAGCGGAATGTTGATATTTTGTCTGTCGATCGTCCTTGTATGCACTGACCGCGGGCATGGGTGTGGCGAGTCGCATGTCTTTCGCAGGCGTTTCTTCAGGCTGTGACTCGCCGATTGCCTCGACAACTTCAGGGGCAGAAGTCAACTTTGCGAATGCCGCTGCATGTGCTGGGCTCTCAGCCAGGAACCGTGCCAGCTCTACAACCGACGGATAGCGAAACAAGAGCGTCGATTCTAAGTCAATGCCACTTGCTTCGCAGAGTGCTTTGCGAATCTGCAGTGCGAGTATTGAATCGAATCCCAAATCCATGAAGTTCGTCGTCGGCTGCAAATCTCCCGTATTCAATCGCAGGATTTGCTCGAACTCTTGCTTCAAATAAACGATTAGCCTCTGTTGCAACCCTACTCCGCTTCGATCCGTCGCGCCGTGACTTGTTCTGGTGCGAGGGTCGACAACGCTTGCTGGTCGCAGGCTTTGGTTGCGTGCGGTTGGTCCTGCGTCGTTGGTTGGCGTCTTCGCTGTGGTGATGGCTTTGGCGGCGAGGATGGTCTGTCCGCTGGGGGAGCCGGACGTTGCTGTTTGCTGCCCGCGAGGTTCCTCGGCGGGGGCGTCGTCGCCGGGTCGCTCCAGAATTAGCGGATTGAGCGCGGCGGCCTGATCGAGGGCCGCGGGAGCGAAGCCGGTGGCGGCCAGCAGGTCGCACCAGGCGTCGCGCGACAAGAGTGGGCTGTGAGGGCGGAGCCGGTGATCGGCGAATCGCCACCAGCCGTCGGTCAGGCCGAAGGTCAGCTCGACCCAGGGGGCCAAGTCGACCAGCTCGAGGAGGACCAGCAGCCCGTCGTCGGCCAAGAGCCTCCGTAAGCGGGTGAGGGTCTGCCCCAGATTGGTGGTGGCGTGCAGGACGTTGGCGGCCAGGATGACGTCGAACGGTCCGGCCAGGCGCTGGTCTGCCGGCTCCCGTTCCAGGTCGAACACGCGGTACTCGACGAAGGGATAGGCGGCGAATCGCTCGGCCGCTTCGTTGAGGAAGCCGGCCGACAGGTCGGTGTAGACGTACCGCGTGCGCTTGGGATCGAGCAGCGGTAACACGGCGGCCGTGGTGCCACCGGTGCCGGCGCCGACTTCCAGCACCCGCGCGGCGGGCCAGCCCGCGGCGGGTGAGCCTGTCGCGCGATTCGTCGCGGCGTGATTCGCCAGCCAGTCGGCCACCGCGCGGGCGGCCAGGGTGTTGTCGTAACGAGCGAAGGGGCTCTCGCCATAAACGGCGCGGGTGGCCTCGAAGCGACCGCCATCGAAGAGCAGGCCCACCGGATCGGCGTGGCCGGCCAGTACGTCGGCCAGCCGCGGGCCGGTGCGCGACAACAGGTGGACGCTGGGGGCAGCCAGGGGCCAGCGGGCCACGAGCGCGTCGAGTTCCTGCTGCTGGGGTAACTCGGGCGCTACGCCCTGTGGCAACCGCTTGGCGATTTCGACCAGCCGGGGCAACAGCCGACGGTACTTCGGGACCAGCGCCAGCCGCACGGC
>JALHLM010000673.1 GCA_022844585.1 Pirellulales bacterium
GTTCGTCGGGGCAGATGCGTAAGTCGTCGACGTGTCCGACATAAGGCGCCAGCGAATAAACCCAGCTCACTTTGGCGTCGAGATCCACGTTGTGGTTCACCAGCGGCATCGCGCCGGCGTGATTGTCGCAGTACATCAGGATGCCTAGGCCAAGTTGTTTTAGGTTATTGGCACAAGAAGCGGATCGCGCCGCAGCGCGCGCCATTTGCAGCGCCGGCAGCAACAGCGCGATCAACACGCCAATGACGGCGATCACCACCAGCAGTTCGACGAGCGTGAATCCGCGCCAACGACGCGGCCGGCCGTGCGTGCCTAGAAAATGCATATGCAACTCGAAACAGTAATGCAACGCGGTTGCAATACATTAGCCGAGCCGCGGCGTTGTTGCAATGGATATGCAATAAAAAACCGGCGGCCGGGTGAAGGAACGCTTGCCGCCGCGGCATAGTCTCCTTTCGCTCCGCGAAAGGGCGGTTCCTTTCGCGGAGCGAAAGGAGACGGTGGGACGCGAATTCCCCACTTCGGTTTGACCAAGCGCTAGAGCAGCCGAATCTGCTGCACTTCGTTCGACCAGCTTTGCCAGAGAGCGGCGAGTTCCAGCGGATCGCTGGGGTCGAGGCGGCGCAGTTCGTCCAGCAATTGGAGCGCCTGCGCAGTGAGCTTCAGTTCGTGCAGGCAGTAGGCGAGCGCCTTGCCGGATTCATAAAACAGCCGGTTGCCAGGTAGCGCGCCGGGCAACGTGCCGTTGAGTTTTTCGCCAGGAAATGCCGCCGTGCAGATGCGATGCACGTAGCCGAAATGGCCCCGCGCCAGGGCAAAATCACCCTCCGCGAACGCGATCTCGCCGAGCAGGTGGTGGGCGTCGACGAAATCGGTGCAGCCGTCGAGCAGCCAGCGCAACTCGTCCCGGGCGATATCGAACTCGCCGGCCTCGAGCATCGCGCGGACTTCCTCGATATCCTCCGACCGTTCGCGCGCGCAGCGTGGATGCGTCAGCTCCCAGACGGGCGGATTTCCTTCGCCGCGCCGCGCAAGCTTCAGTTCACTGCGCGGTCCTGCGGCCCCGGTTGGCGGTTTGCCGGCAGGTTTTCGCTGGGAACGGCGGTTACGTTTGTCGCGAGCCAATTGAAGAATCCTCGAACGCCGGCCCCAGGACGCGTTCATCGCGCTGCGCGGTTGCAACATCGCGGGGGCGGCTCCATGATTGTGGCTTTACCGCGCTAAGGCTGACAAGCCGTGACGAGACGCAAGCCTAGTCAGCAGACATCCCAGCATCCGCCGGAGGCGTGTCATGATGCGGCCTGGCTACGCGCCGTGCGAAGCCGGCTACTCCTTTGGTATCGCGCCCACGCCCGCGATTTGCCCTGGCGGCGCACGCGCGATCCGTACCACGTCTGGCTCAGCGAAATCATGCTGCAGCAGACGCAGGTGGCGACGGTGATTCCCTATTTTGAGCGTTTCCTCACCGCGCTGCCGACCATCGCGGACCTCGCCGCCGCTCCCGAGGAGCAGGTGCTGCGGCTCTGGGAAGGGCTCGGCTATTATCGCCGCGCCCAGCAACTGCACAGCGCCGCGAAGCAGATTGTCGAAATGCACGGCGGCCGTTTTCCTGCCGAGTTTGAGGCGGTAATCCAACTGCCGGGCATCGGGCGCTACACGGCCGGGGCGATCCTATCCATCGCCTTCGACGTCCCGGCGCCGATCCTGGAAGCGAATACGGTTCGACTCTATAGCCGGCTATGGCAATTCGACGGCGATCCGACAAGTCGCGCGGGACAAACCCTGCTCTGGGGCGCGGCAGAGGCCTTGTTGCCGCGACGCGGCGCAGGCGAAATCAATCAGGCCCTCATGGAACTCGGCAGCCAGGTTTGCCTGCCGCGCGGACCGCTCTGCGAGGCATGCCCGTTGGCGGCACTGTGCCCGACGCGCGCGGAAGGCCTGCAGGATCAGATCCCGCGCGTGAAATCGAAGCCGCGAGTGACGCCGGTGCGGCATCTACTCTTGGCAATTGAGCGGCGGAAGAAGTACTTGCTCCGCAAAGGCCGCGACGGGGACCGCTGGGTGGGTTTGTGGGACTTCCCGAGGTTCGAACTGGCGAACGGCGATCGCGTTACTGACTCTACGGCCCTCGCGAAGGTCATCGCATCCGAACTGGGCGGACCGATTGCGATCGGCGAGCGCTTGGCAAGCTGGCGCCACACAGTGACGCGATATCGCATCGAGTTGGAATGCCATGCGGCACGCGTGCAGTCGCGCGAGCTGCGCGGGAAGACGTCCCACGAGCAACGTTGGTTCACGCTGGAGGAAATCGCCGAACTGCCGTTGAATACGACCGGGCGGAAGTTGTATCGGCTGCTATGTGAATAGAGCCGGAAGCGAGAGCGCCCGGAGCGCGCTGTAGAAAACGTCGTTTCCGGTGCGCTCCGGGCGCTCACGCTTCCGGCTCTATGAAGGGAAACGACGACCAACACACAAAAACAGCCGCCGTGGTTTTCACCACGGCGGCTGGGCG